>NZ_KV804285.1:78717-91977 GCF_001811315.1 Bacteroides sp. HMSC067B03
TGCAAAGTCTTTGCAGAACTTGGTACGTTCGCCAAATTAAAATTACCATCGATGTCTGTGATTGTACCTTGAGTAGTACCTTTTACCAACACAGAGGCTCCAACAACTGGTTGCCCGTCTTCTTCAGAAATCACAACGCCTGTGATTTTCTGAGTTTGAGCGGTTACTAGGCTTATGCCTACAAAAAGGCATGCCAATAACAGCATTAATTTTCTTTTCATAAATTCTCTCTTAAAGTTCAACTTTACATTAATTGTCTCTATACTCTAACAAGTTGCAAAATTATTAATAAATATGAAACTAACAATTAATTTGATAAAAAAAGGTTGTATATATAACATATTGTTATTTATAACATCAAAAACATGCTGATAAACATCTTTATTCGCTTTGAATATTCCGAATTATCAAGCATTAAATGTCAATTTGTGAAGACAAAGTGTACTAATTAACATTCTGTTTGCTTGTTTTTGGACATAAAACTCACCCATACACGTTTCTTTTTGATTTATTATAAAGAAATGGCGATAAAAAAATAGCATTTAAATTAAAGTTATGTAAATACTTAATTATTGAATTTTAATTTTTGCAGAAATTAATGCAGGTTCAACCTTAATTATAGCACAGAACTTAGTTTAATTTGTTCTTAGTATTAACTAAAAGATTATAGAATGAAGAAGATTAGTTACAGCCTCGTGTTTAACAGAAAAAAGAAGCTGAACAAAAAGGGAATGGCATTGGTACAAGTAGAGGCTTACTTAAACAGGAGAAAAATGTATTTTTCAACCAGGGTATACCTTAAACCAGAACAATGGGACGTAAAGCGAAGGATGGTAAAGAACCATCCTAATTCAGATGCTTTAAATCGAATGCTATATGATTTTATAGCTGACATCGAACAGAAAGAACTTGGATTATGGCAACAGAGAAGATCGATATCTTTAGATTCGTTGAAAGACTCTATTGACAAACCGGAAAATAGTGGAAACTCATTTCTGACGTTTTTTAAAGAAGAAGTCAACAACTCTTCTTTAAAAGAAAGCACCAAACAGAACCATCTATCCACTTTAGAATTGTTGCAAGAGTATAAAAAAGACATTGTATTCACTGATTTGACATTTGAATTTGTGTCTTCGTTTGATAACTATTTGCAATCTAAAGGGTATCATCTCAATACCATTGCCAAACATATGAAGCATCTAAAGCGGTATGTAAATGTGGCTATAAATAAGGAATACATGGATATTCAGAAGTATGCTTTTAGAAAATATAAAATAAAAAGTATAGAAGGAAATCATACGCACCTATCTCCGGAAGAGCTGAATAAAATGGAAAATTTGATTTTGGAAGGGAAATTTACGAAGTTGCAAAAATCGAAGGATGCCTTTCTATTTTGCTGCTATGCCGGCTTACGGTATTCTGATTTTATAAATCTGACGGCTGCAAATATTGTTGAACTCCATCAGGAGACATGGTTGATTTACAAATCCGTTAAAACAGGTATTGATGTGCGTCTACCTTTATATTTATTATTTGAAGGTAAAGGTCTTAAGGTTTTGGAGCACTATAAAGAGGATCTGGATGGATTCTTTAAATTGAAAGATAATTCTAATGTAAATAAAGACTTGAATGCATTAGCTAAGTTGGCAAAAATGGATAAACGTATATCATTTCATACAGCACGTCACACAAATGCTACCTTATTAATATATAGTGGTGCCAATATAACCACTGTACAGAAACTGTTGGGGCACAAAAGCGTGAAGACAACTCAAGTGTATGCCAATATCATGGATATGACCATTGTGCATGATCTTGAGAAAGCGGCCCATTCAAAATTAGCTAATAGACAAAAAGGTTAGACATTGATTGTCTAAGAATGTCCTGTTTTTAAGATTGGTTTCAATAAAATTGATTCAGAATCTAACAATATGGCAGAAATAATGCATAAATCAATGTAAGAATATGCAATTTACAAGTGATTTGTCGCATATAAATGACTGTAATATACATAATAAGTGCAATGTCAGGACTCATTCCTTTTAAAGGGACGATCCGTTCCTTTAAAAGGAACAGATCGTTACTCACCGAGAAACATCTAATTGCTTTAAAAGGAAGAGTCAAAAGTAGTTTTAATTTCTAAATCTGTTCTAACTGATAGATTTTTTTGTCACAGGGGAATATATCATATCGAAACTAAACGTTTCTTTTATATTTAAAGGTGCAAGCTGATACAAACAATCGCATATCACAAGGAGACAATAGTAGACAGATATATTTCATCTGCAGATCTGCTGTTTTAAAATTCTGCCGATTTTTGTTACTACCACAAGCTAGTCTTGCATATTTTGAATTATACCATAACTAAATATGCTTTTATTCAGATTTGTTCTTTTTCTACTATTATGCAAAAAGTAATCATTCATTATGATTGGTGGTGAGAAATATCCAATAAATATAAAAATAGTATTCATTAATGGCGCTTCATATAAATAAAAAAAGACGCAACTTGCTTATAATAAATTACTTAGTTGATAAAAACGGATAGAAACAGGGTATCATCCGTTAAAGAAAAGGGTAGCTTTGATACTGATAAATAATTGATTATCATGTTTATATATGGATACAATAATATGTAAAATGATTAGGCTTATATTTCTCATTATTGTAATAATCAGCATTTTATATTAAAAATTAGTTCTGCAAAGACTTTGCAAATTTCGTACATCGGTATGCAAACTCAAGAAGTAGCGATTAAGCCTAATTTAAAGGTAGTACTTAGGTCGGATGCTCAACAGATCGATGAAGTTGTTGTTACAGCAATGGGTATTAAAAGATCTGAAAAAGCATTAGGTTATGCTGCGACCTCAGTGGGTGGAGAAAAAATTGCGGAAAGCCGTACATCTGATGTGATGTCAAGCTTGGCAGGTAAGATTGCAGGTGTACAGATTTCCAGCACTTCATCTGACCCCGGAGCCTCTAATTCGGTCATTATCCGTGGAGTCAGCTCACTCTCCGGTACCAACCAGCCACTATATGTCGTGGATGGAGTACCTTTGAATAACTCTACCGTATACTCTACAGATGGTTTGAATAGCGGATATGATTTTGGAAACGGTGCCAACGCTATCAATCCGGATGATGTGGCAAACATGACTATTTTGAAAGGTGCTGCGGCTACTGCTTTGTATGGTAGCCGTGCCGCCAATGGTGTAGTCATGATTACTACCAAAAGTGGCCGGAAAGAAAAAGGAGTTGGAATCGAGTATAACGGTGGAGTTCAGTGGTCAACTGTTCTGCGTCTGCCGGAATTTCAAAATGAATTTGGTATGGGATGGAACGGCAACCATACAGAATTGGAGAACGGTTCTTGGGGACCTCGTTTCGATGGTTCCATGCAGCTGTGGGGGAATGTGTACAACAACTCTCAGAAACTGAAACCTTATGTGGCAATGCCTGATAACATCAAAGACTTTTTTGATGCGGGATTCAGATATAGCAACAGCCTTTCATTCAATGGAGCTACAGATAAAAGTGATTATTATGTATCATTCTCTCAGATCAGCGATGATGGTATGATCCCGACAGATGCTGACAGCTACGATAAATATACTTTTTCTGCACGCGGCAGCCATAAGGCAGGAGCGTTGACATTCTCTTCTTCACTGAATTACGCTTATCAGAAGAATAACTTTGCTACTACGGGACAAGGTTTGTCCATGCTAAACTCTTTATATCAGACACCAAGAGATATCAGCATAATAGGACTGGAAGACCAGAATGATCCGTTCAACACTCCGGGATATTATTATACCCCCTACGGAGTTATGAACCCTTATTATATTTTGAATAACTATTTGAATGAATATGAATCTGAAAGATTCTACGGAAAATTTCAGTTGGATTATGAATTCCTGAAATACTTCAAGTTTACGTACCGTATGGGCTTGGATATTACGACAGGACAAAGTGACAAAGGAAAACCGAATCTGTACGCTCTTTATTATGAAGGTACTCCTAATGGAGAAGGTCAGGGCTCCAGCAGTCCTTTCTCTGGTGAAACCGGACAATATTCCGAGCAGATAACCCGTCGTCGCGAGATAAACCAGGATATTATGGTTAATTTCAATATGCCGGTTAACGATTTTAATGTCAATGCACTGGTCGGTTTCAATGGCAATGAACGTAAAGTCTCTTATCAATATTCAGAAGTTAATGATTTAACGATTCCTACATGGTTTAATCTGAAGAACTCCGGCAAAACTCCTATAGTAGAACAGCACATGGAACTCAGACGTCTGATGGGTGTTTTCGGACAGTTTGAAGGTTCATGGAAGAATATGCTCTATTTAACGGTAACTGCCCGTAATGACTGGTCTTCTACTCTTCCGAAAGAAAATCGCAGTTTCTTCTATCCCGGTATTACCGGTAGTTTTATTTTCAGCGAATTATTGAATGACAATCTGCAGGATGTGATAACTTTTGGTAAGATACGCGCCAGCTGGGGTAAAACAGGTAACGATGCTGATGTGTATATGGTTAATCCTGTGTATGCACAATCTTCCAATAGAATACCTTTCGGTTCTCTGACTTTCCCTCTAGGAGGTGTCAACGCTTACTCTGCAGGAAATGTACTCGGAAGTAATACATTAAGTCCGGAAATGACCACAGAATCTGAAGTCGGTTTAAATATGGCTTTCTTCAAAAACCGCCTCTCTTTTGACGTATCTTATTATAACAGGAATACCGATAAGCAGATTTTCTCTTTGGCTATGGACCCTGCTTCAGGCTATACAGCACAGAATATGAACTTGGGTAAGATTCGTAACCGTGGTATAGAACTCCTGATCAGCGGTACTCCGATAAGAACAAAAGATTTTAGTTGGGAACTGACATGGAACTTCACAAAGAACTGGAGCAAGGTGATCAGTTTGCCGGAAGAATTGGGTGGCATTACAACGATTTATGGTCTCAATGGAGGTACCAGTATGTACGCTATAACAGGCATGCCTGTTGGTGTTTTCAAGGCTCAGGTAGCCGAATGTGATCCGCAAGGACGTATTGTAGTAAATTCATCAACGGGTCTTCCGGTTGAAGCCAGCGAATTCGGAATCTGCGGAGATATGAATAACAAATATCAAATGGGTGTTTCTACTAATTTAAAATATAAAGGCATAAGCTTAGGTATTGATTTTGATATCCGTCAGGGGGGAGTAATGTATTCACGTACTAAAGATATAAACTATTTTACCGGTAACGCAATACAGACTGCCTACAATGACCGTAATCCTTTGATTGTTCCTAACTCAGTAAATAAAATAGTGAATGGAGAAAACGTTACTTATGTAGAAAATACAACTCCTATTACTAGTTCTAACATTTATAAATACTGGGGTGACGGTGGCTCTGATATGGGAAGCTGCTTCCTGGTGGACAAATCATACGTCAAGCTTCGTTCTGTTGTATTAGGTTGGGACCTCCCCAGAAGATGGTTGGCAAAAACTCCTTTCCAGGCAGTAAAAGTGTCTGCATATGGCAATAACTTATTTGTCTGGACTCCATCCAGCAATACATTTATTGATCCCGAAATGACTTCATTTGGTAATGACCTTGAAGGTAACTATGGAGAATACACAGCTAATCCCAGCTCACGTCGTTTCGGTTTCAACTTAATGGTTAAATTTTAAACAGGAATAAAAATGAAAAAAATATTATTATATGCATCATTAGCAATAACAGCATTGTTTGCAGGTTGCGACCTGAACATCAATGACGACCCGAACTACCCGATGAATGATCAGGTGACGGCGGATTTGATATTCCCCTCTATCAGTGCTTCCATTGCTTCGGCGGTAGGCGGAGAAATTTATAATTACGCTGGCTTTTTCGCTCAGTACTATGAACAGAAACCGGAGTCGAATCAGTATAACACTCTATGTGAATATACATTTACCGAATCTTCCCAGCAAATGGATTATTCTTATAGAACCCTGTTTGCAGGAGCTTTGGAAGATGCAAAGCAGGTTCTGGAAAAGACTACAAACCCTGCCGACCGCTTCGCCACTACCATACTAAGAGCATATGCCTTTCAGATAATGGTAGATAATACCAGTGACTCACCTTATTCGGAAGCTCTGCAAGGTAATGCCAATGCCACACCTAAATGGGATACAGGTGAAACAGTATATAAAGGTATATTAGGTGAGATCGATGCAGCAGAAGCTGCTTTGGATGGAAGCGGTATGGATGTGCCGGATTTGATATTCAACAAAAATATCGCTCAATGGAAAGGTTTTGCCAATGCTCTTCGCCTCCGTATGTATCTGCGTTTCATTGATGCCAATATAGATGCGGCTTCGTATACAGAGAAAGTGAAGACCTTGGTACAAAACAACGAATTCTTTACCGGTGACGTGAAACTGGATTGTTTTTTGGATGAAACAGACAAACGGAATCCATGGTATAATACAAATGCGGTCGGATTGACCGGTAATCATTGTGCTGCTTATCCATTAATTTCTTATTTAAGCAGTACGGGAGATCCTCGAATCGCCTATGGTATTAGTAAAACAGATGCGGATGGAAAGTATGTCGGTCAACTTCCCGGAGGAAAAACACATATGCAAAGCATTCTGGGTACTGACAACTGGAAAAATAAAAACGTGAGTGCGATTGATTACTCTATCGGGGCTACAAAACCTGTCTATTTCTTTACTCAGGCTGAATTACAATTCCTGATAGCAGAGGTATATGCTCGTTTCCTCAATGATGATGCGAATGCAAAAAGTGCTTATGAAGCAGGTGTAACTGCTGACTTTGCCGTTCGTGGATTTACAGGTCAAGAAAGCACTATTCTGGAAGGAGAGTGTGCATGGTCTGCTGCCTCTACACTGGCAGACAAGCTAAACTTGATTTATATGCAGAAATGGGTAGCTCTTTTCTATATGGATCACATGGAAGCATGGAGTGAGATTCGTCGTACGGATTGTCCGAAACTATCTTCTTATTCAGCAGCTCAGATACAGGCTAATGAGGCAGTATACACTCCGGGAGAGTTGGTTGCACCATGGACTAATGGTCTGGAAGCAGGCGGACTGATGAAACGTATGACTTATCCATTAAGCGCACGTCAGCAAAATGTAAATACTCCTGCAGGGGTACCGGGAAGTACTCCGGTTTGGTGGGATATCAAATAGTAACCAATAACTTAGTAAGTTTTACGTATGAAAAATATAATATACAGCATATTAGTATGTTTGCCGTTTGTCTTTGGAGCTTGCGACAAATCAACAAATGATACTTCTAAAGTCACCTATTTTGTAACGTTGGAAAGAGAAGGCGATGAAAAAATCGTTTTAGAAAAAGGACAACCCTTTGTGGAGCCGGGATATTATGCGGAAATGAATGGAGAGGATATAACTGAATCCGTTCAGATAAAAGGAAGTGTTGATGTCAACACTCCGGGAATCTACAATTTAGTATATGCGGCATACAATGAGGACGGTTTTGCCAAAACATTCACGAGAACAGTATATGTAGCAGATGATACTGCTTCTCCTTTGAAATCCGGAATTTATACTGTAGCCGAAGGAAGCAAGCGTACCGCCCCTTCTGTGGTAGCTTTCAGTGGATACGAGATTGTGATTTTGCAGATGGAACCGGGAATATTTTATATCAGCGATTTCTTAGGAGGCTGGTATGACCAGCGTGCTGGCTATGGACCGGATTATGCAATGGTTGGTAAATTCGAATTGAATGATGATAATACCATTACTCCTCTGGAAAGTTATGTTGCAGGTTGGGGAGATTCCATGGATCAAATGACTAATACATTATTAGATCCTGCGACTGGGACTCTGAAATGGACTGTTGCTTATGCCGGTCAGCTATCTTTTGACATTATAGTAAAACAATAAAAATACGATTATGAAGAAATATATGATATTACTTTTAGTTTCACTGGCTTTTACATTCGTGGCATGCGACAACGATACAGAACCAGGTGGTACTGCTGTTGAAAAAATGGCAGGAGACTGGTGGGTGACAGTGAATGCATTTATTGACGGGAAAGAAGTAGAAGATCCCTTTGGAGCAGGACATCTGCAAATGAGTACTTACAATACAGCCAGCAACAGTGAAACTGAAATGTGGCTGGACGATTTAGGAAATTTCTGGGAATATAAACTGAAAGTAAACGTGAATTATGCAACGAGGACTTTCTCGACAACGGGCTTTGTGGATAATGTAACATATGAGTCCAAAGTGAAGATAACTGATGGTAAGGTACTGGAAAAAGCTGCCACAACTCCTAGCGGTATGCCTGCTGACAGTATCGTATATATGGTACAGTTCGACGACGATGAAGATGGATTAACTTATAAGGTTTCAGGTTTTCGTCGAACAGGTTTCCCTGCTGACGATTTTTAACAGAAGAGTTTAAATATGGAGAGGGCTGTTCCGCGAGTGGAACAGCCTTTTTTGCAATCTAACTTCAAATAAGACAGATCAATATATGGCAGTCTCTAATATTTACAATAATTGCTTGCCTTTAAAAGAAAAATGAATGGGATAATGTTTTTAATTAATAATATCCATTACCTGATTAATTGTATACAAATGAAGGCGCCTTTTATAACATGATACTATTTTTTTATTTATAATAGCTACCTGTTTTACAGATATAATATTGATTATAAGATAAATACTCCTCATTTCGGTAGAGAAATGGTATTACAAAGAGAGAGTAGATCATAAGCTGAATTTTGCTAACTAACTGTCAAATAGATGTATAGGCTATTTCTGTTTGATAAAATATCGACCTGTATTACTGATTTGCACTCTGTATATCTTTCTGATTATCAGTTATATATAAATTTATTAGTTCTGCAAAGACTTTGCAGATTTCGTATATCGGTATGCAGACACAAGAAGTGGCTATCAGACCAACTGTGAAAGTTGTGCTGAAATCTGATGCACAAAATCTTGATGAGGTTATTGTTGTAGCTTATGGTACTGCGAAGAAGTCTTCATTCACAGGATCAGCTGCTGTCATTAAGGCAGATAAAATCGTTTCCGGTTCTAAAGAGTCTTTTGACAAAGCGCTGTCCGGTAAAATGGCAGGTGTGCGCACAGCCTCAGCAACTGGTGACCCAGGTTCTATGGCCGAAATCAACATTCGCGGTGTCGGTTCTATCAGTGCTTCTAAAAGCCCGTTGTATGTTATTGACGGTGTTGTAACGAAGGCTGACGACGACATGAACTACTACGGTAAGACTCAAAGCGTATTGAGTACACTGAATCCTGAAGACATCGAAAGCATGACTGTTCTGAAAGATGCTGCCGCTGCTTCATTGTACGGTTCACGTGCCGCAAACGGTGTTATCATCATTACCACAAAGAAAGGTAAAGAAGGAAAAACGAATGTCAGCTATTCAGGTGAAGTAGGCTGGAACAAGATGGCTGTAAATGCTTTCAATATGATGGGATCAGCCGACTTGATTGACTACACACGCGAATCATTAGCCAACTGTCTGGTTACTTACGGAATAACAGATAGCAAACAAGCAGCATTGAACAACATCGATAACGGAGGTGATATGTTCATTCCTCTGCTCGACTCACCGGCTACTGTTGCTGACTTTATCCATGATCCATCCGGTAAAGTAAATACGAACTGGAAGAAAGAAATCTATCGTACTGCTTTCACTCAAGATCACCAGGTATCTATCAACGGCGGTTCGTCAAAGACTCAGTTCTATGCCGGAGTTGGCTACAATAAGAGCGAGGGTATCGTTCTTGGTAGTGACTTCGAACGTATCTCCGGTCGTCTGAACGTTAATCACAAAGTAAATAACTGGCTGAACGTAGCTCTCAAGCAAATGATAGCCGCTACATCGCAAGATGGTTTCCGCGATCAGGGAGACCAGGCTCAAGGAATGGGTACTTCTTCTCCGATAGGTATTTTATTCGCAATGGACCCGACTGCTCCGGTAAAGAATGAAGATGGTTCATATAATAAAAATGCAGCATGGGGTAAAGTTACCAACCCGCATCTGATGCTAGGTGGTAAAGACAGCGATACAGCTCTGGAGTGGATTCAGACCAAAATGTTCCGTAGCATGACCAATGCAGATGTAACAATCAAATTCTGTGATAAGTTATCACTTAACTCTATCTTTGGTTATGACTATGTAGACAACAAGCACTTTGAATATTGGGATCGCAACAGCGTTAACGGTGGTTCCGTCAGCGGAATGGGTTCTCGTTATACCTTCGAAAGCCGCGTAGCTACCAGCTCTTCTACATTAAACTACACGGATACTTTTAAAGATATGCACAATCTGAACTTGATGGCCGGTTTCGAAGTTGAAAACAGAGACCTGCTGCAGATTGTAACTGTTGCCAAACGTTATTCAAGCCACTATCCCGAATTGGCCAACGGACAACCGGACCAGGCTGCAAGTTCAACCTTGGGAGCCGGCATGATGTCATATTTCGCAAGTGGCAATTATAACTATGATAACAAGTATTATCTTTCTGCCAGTTTCCGTCGTGATGGTTCGTCACGTTTGAGTGAAGACAACCGTTGGGCTAGTTTCTGGTCTGTATCCGGTGCATGGAGAATGAGTAAAGAAGGATTTATGCAAGATATGCCGTTATTTACCGACTTCAAGATCAAAGCATCTTATGGTACAAACGGTAACTTACCCTCAGATTACTATGGTTACATGGACCTGTATACAGGTTCCGGATACGGAAGTGCTCCCGCCATTTACTGGTCAAGAATGGCTAACGACAAATTAAGCTGGGAAAAATCCAAGAACTTCAATATGGGAATTGAATGGAATATGTACGACCGCGTAAATCTGTCTCTGGAATATTACAATAAGAAGACTACGGATTTGCTGTTCGAAGTACCTACTTCATTAATCACCGGCTTTGACTCCCGTTGGGAAAATCTGGGTGCATTGAAGAACGACGGTTTCGAATTGGAACTCAATTCTAAAAATATCAGCAACAAGAACTTTACATGGACTTCAAACTTCAACCTGACTTACCAACGTGCATTGGTAGACAAACTTCCTGAAGGAAAAGATATCCAGTATGGAGACGGAGAAATGTATCTGCACCGTGAGGGAGAGTCAATGTACACATTCTATCTGCCCGAATGGAAAGGTGTAAATCCTGAAACAGGTCTGGGAGAATTCTGGTTAGATCCTGAAGATCACTCAAAGGGAGTGGTAAATGACTACTCGGAAGCAGGTAAGGGAATTGTAGGAAAAGCATTGCCTGATGTTATCGGTGGATTCAGCAACACTTTCACATACAAAGACTTTGACCTGTCATTCCTGATCACTTATCAGTTTGGTGGTGACATGTTCGATTATCCGGGATATTTCTCTCATCATGATGGCGTAAGAATCGGTTCCATGAACCTGTCAGAAGATGTAGCCGGAAACTACTGGAAAAATCCGGGTGATAAAGTAGACAACCCGATGCCTATCTATGCCAACCCTTATCGTTGGGACAGATTCTCAAGCCGCACAATCAAATCGACTGACAATATTCGTCTGAGAGAAATGACAGTAGGATATACTCTGCCGGTATTGAAGAAGCACATTTCCAACTTCCGCATCTACTTCAGAGCAAACAATCTGGCTATGTTGTGGTCGAAGACTAAAAACATTGACCCGGATGTAGCGATCAATGGTTATCGTCAGGCAGATACACCGGCATTGAGAAGCTGTGTATTCGGCATTAATATCAAATTATAATCTATAAACAGACTGAATAATGAAAAAAATATATTTACCCATTCTATTACTGACGTTGGCAGTATCCTCATGCGATACTTTCGACAAAGTGCCTTCCAGTGAATGGCCTTCAGAAGGTGCTATTAAGACTCTCGAAGATTTACAGTTTGCAGTTAACGGTGTTTATGAGTCTCAAACTTCTTCTATAGACGCGGGAACTAATCCACGTGGCAGCTACGCAGGTGATTTCTTCTTGTACGCCGACCAAAGAGGTAGCGACTTCAAAGCTATCGGTAGTAATAAACAAACTGTCGATGTATATGCTTACCAAGCTACTAAGAATAGTTCTGATTCATACTATTTCTATAAACGCTTCTATCTTTCTCTGGCAAGAATAAACAAAGTTTTGGAGGGAGTTAAGAAATCCGGTCTGGAAGGAGCTGAAGTTGATGTTCAGGTAGGTGAATTGTATGCTTTACGGGCACTTTTCCACTTTGACTTGGCCCGCTTGTTCGCTAAACTTCCTTGCAATGCACAGGCCAGCGATCCGGGCATCGTATTGTCTACAGAAGTTTTCGAATCCGGATATACAGCAGAAAGAGCTACTATTGCGAAAACTTACGAAACCATCCTGGATGACTTGAAGACTGCATTGGATAATCTCCCAGAAACCAGCAAGGTAGTAACTGCCGGTCATATCGACTATTGGGGAGCCCGTGCACTGAGAGCCCGTGCATATCTCTACATGAATGAGAACAGTAAAGCACTTGAGGATGCCAAATATGTAATCGAAAAATCTCCATACAAGCTGTACACCAGAGATGAATACGAAACAGTATGGACCAAAGTTGGAAGCAGTGAAAGCATTTTCGAGTTCCTGATTACCTCACTCTACAATGCACAACGTAACTCTCTCGGATTCTACACACATGCCGAAGGTTATGCAGAAGCCGGTATCACCGATGCATTCAAAACTTTCCTTCAAGAACGTCCGGAAGATGTTCGCAGCACTCTGATTGCTGAAGAAAGCGACGGTGGAGATAACGAAGGCTGGTATATCCAGAAGTATCCGGGACGCGACGGAGAAATATATGTAAATAATCCGAAAGTAATCCGCCTGTCCGAAGTATATCTGATTGCCGCAGAAGCTGCATTAAAAGCAGGTGGTGCTGATCCTGCCAACTATATCAATGACTTGCGTAAGCAAAGAATAGCCGGCTATGAAGACGTTGCTTCTGTTACTATCGATGATATTCTGACAGAACGCAGACTGGAACTTTATGGTGAAGGTCATAACGCCTGGGATACATGGAGAAACAAAAAGGCAGTAACGAATGCCCAAGTTCCGGCCGGTCCGATCAACTATGACGACTATCGTACCGTAATGCCTATTCCGGTTTCCGAGATCAATGTATCTAACGGTAAGCTGAAACAAAACGAAGGCTACTAATACACTGAAACCATTTTAATAACGAGGGGCTGTGTCAAAACTAAGGCACATCCCCTT
>NZ_KV804286.1:0-11208 GCF_001811315.1 Bacteroides sp. HMSC067B03
GTAATCCGTGCCTAAATATATTCTTTTCCGTACAATATGGAACTCAAGCCGGTTTTTCGGACTGACTCCTATATCCATGCCACAGATTCCAAGCGGTTTCTTTTTCTCTGGCAGAAGACAGAACAGTCATTTTTTCTTACTCATCATTTGCGCTGTATCAAACGGATAACGATCAGATGCACGTGCAATCTCCCAAATGATTAAATCATGTGAACCATTGCGCCAGCAATTGCTCCGTTATTTCCCATAACTGTTCTTTCTGTACATGATGAACGTAGTTGTCCGGCAACTCTTTCCGGTGATTGCCAGCATACAGTTGACCGGTCACTCCAGTTTCCTTCTCATCAAGCAAAAGACCGATGGCAGTAGAAGCCCCCTTCCGTGGCGTACGAATAAAAGGACGGAAAAAGAGATCCGTCAGCGGATCGAACCATTGATGCATAGTAATCATATTGGTAGAAACAATTCCGGGATCGGCAGCATTGACCGTGATTCCTTTCCCGCGAAGACGTTCCGCAAGTTCCATTGTAAACAGCAGCAGAGCCAGTTTCGTATTGCTATAAACAGGGATACGCCAGAAACCTCCCTTTCTTCCCTGCAAGAAGAAATCCGGAAAATCGAGACGGCCAATCGCGTACGTGCAGGAAACCATATTTACAATACGCGCTCCACGCGTCATTACCGGAAGGAGTTTCCGGGTAAGCAAATACGGTCCCAGATAATTGACGCTCACCGTACGTTCGAAGCCGTCGGCGGTGATGTGAAGTCCGGTTTCCATCGTTCCGGCATTATTCATCAGCAAAGAAACGGGGAGATGACGTTCCAAAATCTGATCGGCCAAAGAGGCTGCCGATGACATGGAAGACAGATCGACTGCCATGACTTCCAGTTTTGTGTTTCCCGTCTCGTTCACTAAACGTTGCCGTACCAACTCTGCTTTTTCTGGGTGATAGCAAGCCATTATAACGTGGTAACCGGCTGCGGCTACGGCACGGGTTATTTCCGTTCCCATGCCACCATCGGCGCCGGTGATGATTGCCCATTTCTCTTCACTCATCGTTTTTCCAGTTTTTCAATCTCCCGTTGCAGGCAGGGAGGCAGTTTTTCTTTCAGATGTTGGTGGCACGCCATCTCAATGGTATACATGCGACCAATGCAATAGTTGCTGTGTCCACAGCTACAACGCGCCTGCTCTTCCCGCCTCATCCGATTGACAAACCCTGGCTCGTTGAGCAGAGCACGTGCCATCTGAACGGCATCAAAGCCGGCATCCAAGACTTCATCTATCTTTTTACGGGACACCAGTCCCCCCACATAAATCAACGGAGCTTCCGGAAGTGCTGCCCGAAACTTCAGCGCATCTTCCAGAAAATAAGCTTCCCGAAAAGGAACAGTCGGAATCATCCACTTTCCAAACATCCGGACTCCATATTTCAGCCACCAGCAATCCATGTAATAAGCCATCGAACGAACAGGCATGGCCCCCCGCATCACGTACATCGGAGCTCTGCTGACAAAACCTCCACTCAGGACCAGCGCGTGTACTCCCAGTTGCAACAGGCATTTTGCTACTTGCAGGGTTTCGTCGATCTCCATTCCTCCTTTGAAGCCATCACGCATATTCATTTTCACAATGACAGCCATATCGGTTCCCGCCGCTTTCATCACCTCATCCATCACCATTCCCATAAAGCGCATCCGGTTTTCGAGCGAGCCGCCATATTCATCTTTTCTGTGGTTGGTATAGGAAGACAAGAACTGGCTGATCAGATATCCGTGTCCGGCATGTACCTCAACAGCATCAAAGCCGGCTTCGCGTGCCAAGTTAACAGCCTGTCCGTAGGCTTTCGCCATCTCCGGCAATTCTTCCCTTTTCATGCCGCGTACAAATGTGGGAGAATATAAATTGAAGCCGGTAGAAGCTGAAACCGGGGTGGTCCCGCAAATCTTTTTATGAGACATATTTCCACAATGCCCTATCTGGATGCCGGCAGCCGCCCCTTCCGCATGTATCGCCCCGGTCACTTCACGCAAGCCGGAGATAATTTCCGGACGCAGCCACAACTGACGGTCAAAAGAAAGTCCGCTTTGCGTCACAGCTGCATAGGCAACAGTCGTCATCCCGACTCCGCCGGCAGCTACCGAACGGTGATAGTCGAGCAACATCTGCGAAGGAGCATTCCCCGGACACATGCTCTCAAAAGCGGCAGAGCGGATAGTACGATTCCGCAGCGTCAACGGACCGAAAGTGACAGGAGTAAAAAGTTTAGATTCCATAGTATGCTATTTTAAGTCAATATACAAAAGGAAATACACGTTTGCGCGCTCCCACCTCCGAACCGAATTCTTCGCGGTAACGATGCCATATCGCATTGGCGCGGGGAACGAGGTTGGCCATTGTCCACCAAAAGAATACAAGTCCGGAAAGCGAACAGGTAAGTATTGCCCAGCCTGCCCATTCGATAATCTCGCCCAGATAGTTGGCGGAAGTAACATAGCGGTACATGCCCTTTTGAGGCAGATAATGACGGGTGTCACCCGGCTTGCGCAAGTGACGGATGATATAGTCCGAATGCCAGTTCATAAACATGCCTGCAAAAAAAAGCAGACTGCCCGTTATAAACCATGCAGAAGTAAACCACCCGGAGTGATACATCCCTTCGGGTGCCAGATAAAAAATCCATTCACCTTGCATATAGCCATTCAACAAATTAAAAAGAATTCCCATCGACATGATTGCCAACGGCATCTTGCTCTTTCCGGTCAGCAACAGAGGGAAGACGAAAGCACGCTGAAAATAATGAATCTGAAAAAACACAAAGAATGTTAGTATGACCGGATCAAAACGACGTTCCGAATGCATCCACATCCAGCACATGACCAGAAATACGGGAGCTTCCATCAGCACCCAAGCCAGCTTGTTGGAAATAGCGGCTCCCCAGGAAGCGGTGCGAAATATCCCGTAACCGGCTTTCACAAAGTAGAGGGCAATGAAAACAATCAGAGCTATCAGACTCATGACGCCCAAAAATAGATTAAAGGCAGCTATACTCATCTTGATTTTCTTTTGAGATTCACAAAAATAACAAAAAAAGAAAAGAATGGCCACAAAAATAACTCAAATAAAAAACAAATCAAACGACAACAGACTTCCGGCATTCTTTGTTTATTCATTAAAAATCAGCTATCTTTGCAGTTGGTTATGAACTAAATAAAAAGAAAAAGCAATGGCAATGGAAATTAAAGCCATACCGACCTTAAAAGGAAAAGAAGCGGAACACTTCGTTAAGGCAGCGGACAAGGCTTATAAAAATCAAAACAAACAAGACTTCAGCAAACATGTGCTGGAAGCCCGTGCTGTGCTCAAAAAGGCTAAAATGTTATAAAACATGGGATTTCTTTTTGAGAAATGTACTTTTGCCGTACTTGATGAGGATACGATTAAAGAATGTGACCCTTTCTCATGTGGGCACCAAGACTTAGACGACTTCTTTCATAACGATGCTCCTCTCTATAATGCACAACTATTAGGAAAAAGTTACTGTTTTCGTTCAGATAAAAATCCTTCGGACATAGTGTGTGCCTTCACTGTTTCTAACGATAGTATCAGAGTAAATATCCTCCCCAACAGCAGGGAAAAGAAAGTTCAGAAAGACATTCCCCGAGCCAAACAAATGCGCCGCTATCCGGGTGTATTAATCGGCAGACTTGGAATCAATAAAGAATACAAGCATCAGGGTATAGGTAGTGATCTGATGACTTTCATAAAAGCATGGTTCATTGATGCGGGAAACAAAACAGGGTGTCGCTTTTTAATTGTTGACGCTTACAATGAAAATATTCCTCTGAACTATTATCTGAAAAACGGTTTCAAATACCTTTTCTCTACGGAAGCGCAAGAAGTGGAATATACAGGCTTTGAAACCGGAACGCATCTAAAAACACGCTTAATGTATTTTGATTTAATAGACATTATGCCTTATCCCAATAATAGCAGCAAAGACTCAATCGACGGTAATTATTAAAATAACAAGTTTGTTCTCAACAGGTCACCTGTCCATAATCTCTCCTCCAGCAAAGGGAAAGATCATAGTTCACTGATATACAAAGAAATAGAATGTATAATTCCTCGTATGTAGAAACGCCCTTTTAACGCTGTGTTAAAAGGGCGTTTCTACATACGAGGCTGCGCCTTTTCTACCAACGATAAATGCCTTAGCCTCCATCGGGAGAGAAACACGACAGCCGCAAAGTGTTAAATGTTAATAGAACATCGGATGTTCTTTCTAAAAACAAGCCATTATTGCATAAAAAGGATTTGTTCTTATCAGCGTTTCTTAATGGGAATATAAGCCAAATCATCAAGAACATTTTTATAAGCCGGACGGATAATGCGTTTGCCTTCGAAGTTCAATTCTTCATTGCGGTGCGCACACCAGCCCACGATACGGGCCATGGCAAACAGCGGAGTGAAAATCTCCTGCGGCAAGCCGATCATCTCATAGACAAAGCCCGAATAGAAATCGATATTGCTGGACACCGTCTTTCCGTTGTTCTTTACCCGCCCGAAGGTAGCGATGGCACGCTCTTCAAGTAGTTCGAGGAAAGCAAATTCTTCTTCTTTCCCTTTTTCACGGGCGAGGTCGCGAGCCAGTTCTTTCAGCAGCAGCGCGCGAGGGTCAGAAATCGTATAGACAGCATGACCGATACCGTAAATCAGTCCGGTCTTATTATATACTTCTTTATTCAGCATCCGTGTGAAATAAGTATCTATTTCGTCCACGCTTTTCCAGTCTTTGATGTTTTCCTGCAAATGATGGAACATGTCGGCAACCTGAATATTCGCGCCTCCATGAAGCGGACCCTTCAACGAACCGATACCTGCGGCGATTGCCGAATACGTATCCGTCCCTGTGGAAGAAGTAACGCGAACCGTGAAAGTCGAGTTATTACCACCACCGTGTTCCGCCTGTAGAATCAACAGCAAGTCGAGCGTACGGGCATCCAGTTCCGTATAGTCTTTTTTAAGCATATAGAGGAAATTCTCAGCGATGGACAGCTTTTCCTGCGGATGGCGGATGTGCAGCGAACGTCCGAATGTAGCATGGCGAAGCATATTATAAGCATACGCAATGATAGTGGGGAACTTGGAGATAAGGTCAATGCTCTGACGCATCAGGTTATCCCGCGAAGTATCATCGGCATCGGGATCGAAACGGTACATTTCGAGCACACTACGCGACAGGATATTCATGATATTATTTCCTTCCAGCTCAATAATATTCATTTTCGTCTTCTGTTCGAGCGCCATATTGTCGTTAATCAGTTCGCCGAATGAAGCCAGCTCTTCCTTGTCCGGCAGGCGACCGGAAAGCAGCAGATAAGCCACTTCTTCGAAGCCGAAACGTTTCTCTTTGATAATGGCATGAGAAATATCCTCCACGTCGTAGCCCCGATAGAACAACTTTCCCGGAATAGGTTTCAGTCCACCGCCGGGGACCCGTTCGTAACCTACTACATTACCTATTTTAGTGAGACCTACCAACACGCCGGTGCCGTCTTCATTACGCAGTCCACGTTTCACATCAAACTTGGGGAACAATTCATTGTCGATCCGGGTAGCCTCTTTCATCTCCTCGGAGAGTTTGTAAATCAAATACTCTTTCTTCATAATACTTCGTTTTTAATCGTTACATTTACTTTTCGATTCTTTCCACAATTTCGCGTGTGAAAGCGGTAGTAGACAGGGAGGTACCTCCCGGCATAAAGCGAGCCAGATCGTGCGTGGCACGGGCATCGAGGAAACTTTGTTCCAAAGCCTTTTCGATAAGGACAGCCGCTTCTTTCCATCCCAGATATTCAAGCATCATCACTGCCGAAAGAATAATAGAACAAGGATTCACGATGTCCTTTCCGGCAATGTTCGGGGCAGTTCCATGCGTCGCTTCAAAAATGGCATGCCCCGTTTTATAGTTGATATTTGCTCCCGGAGCAATGCCGATGCCGCCTACCATTGCAGCCAACTGGTCGGAAACGTAGTCTCCGTTCAGGTTCAGGGTAGCTATCACGGAATATTCCTCGGGAATCAGTAACGTATTTTGCAGGAAAGCGTCGGCGATGCAGTCCTTTATCACCAGTCTGCCGTCTGCCAGAGCATCGCCAAACTCACGTTGCGCCAGTTCATAGCCCCATTTTTTGAAGCCTCCTTCGGTGAACTTCATAATGTTTCCCTTGTGCACCAAAGTCACAGAAGGCAGGTGATGGTCGAGGGCATACTGACAAGCGGCCCGCACAAGGCGTTCCGTGCCTTCACGGGAAACAGGTTTCACTCCAAAAGAAGAGGTCTCCGGGAAACGGATTTTCGTCACTCCCATCTCATTTTTCAGAAACTGACAGAACTTTTCTGCTTCGGGAGTACCTGCCTCCCACTCGATGCCTGCATAGATATCTTCCGTATTTTCACGGAACACGCACATATTCACCTTTTCCGGAGCTTTCACCGGAGAATGAACGCCTTGATACCAACGAACAGGACGCAGACAGACATACAAATCCAACGTTTGGCGCAAAGCTACGTTCAAAGAACGGATTCCACCGCCGACAGGAGTTGTCAACGGCCCTTTGATGCCAATCAGATATTCCTGAAAAGCCTTCATCGTTTCATCCGGCAACCACGAACCTGTCTCGTTAAAAGCGCGTTCGCCCGCCAGCACTTCTTTCCATTCAATCCGGCGTTTGCCACCGTATGCTTTCTGAACAGCCGCATTCACAACGGCTTGCATCGACGGAGTCACTTCGGCTCCTACTCCATCTCCGGTAATATAAGGTACGACAGGCACATCGGGCACTAAAAGCGTACCATCTTTTTGCATGGTTATTTTGCTCATTTCTATCTTTTTAATTATCTGGCATTCAATGCAGAACCGGCACGGAACCAAGCGATCTGCTGTTCGTTGTATGTATGTTGCGCTTCAAAACTCTCTTTCGTGCCGTCTTCGTGATGAAGAACGATGGTCAGATTGCGCCCCGGTGCAAAATCTATCAGGCCAATGACCGAAAGGAGGTCGTGCTCCTGTATCTTGTCATAATCCGCTTTGTCTGCAAACGTAAGAGCAAGCATACCCTGCTTTTTCAGGTTCGTTTCGTGAATACGGGCGAAGCTCTTGGCAAGAATCACACGCACATTGAGGAAACGGGGCTCCATAGCGGCATGCTCGCGACTGGAACCTTCGCCATAATTTTCTTCGGCCACGACGATAGAAGGCACTCCTTCGGATTTATACATTTTGGCTGTGCCGGAAACGGTCCCGTATGTATTTGTCGAACGGTTCCACACGTTATTGGTCTCTCCATTGAACGCATTCACGGCTCCCATCAACATATTATCCGAAATATTCTCCAGATGTCCGCGGAAACGCAGCCACGGCCCTGCCATCGAAATATGGTCGGTAGTGCATTTGCCCTGCGCCTTAATCAGCAGAGGCATATTGAGTATATCTTGCCCGTCCCACGCCGGGAAAGGAGTCAGCAATTGCAGGCGCTGCGATTCCGGGTTGACATTGATCGCTGTTTTTGCTCCACCGGGAGCGATATAGCCTTCATCACCGGAAGCAAAGCCTCTTAATGGAAGCTCGTCTCCTACCGGTTCTGTCAGTTTCACTTTCTCGCCGTCATGGTTCATAAGCCTGTCTTTCAAAGGATTGAAGCATAAGTCACCGGCAATTGTCAGTGCCATCGTCAGTTCGGGAGAAGCGACAAAGGCATACGTATTCGGATTGCCGTCCGCACGCTTGGCAAAGTTACGGTTGAAGGAAGTAACAATTGAATTCTTTCGCGTCGGGTCGTCCGTGTGGCGTTTCCACTGACCGATGCAAGGTCCGCAGGCATTTGCCATAATGACGGCTCCGATTTCCGTAAAGGTATCCATCATTCCGTCTCTTTCGGCAGTAGCGCGTATTTGTTCGGAACCCGGATTGATGATCAGCGGAGCAGCTACACTCAGATTCTTTTCCTTTACTTGCCTTGCCAACGAAGCGGCACGGCTCAAGTCCTGATAAGAAGAGTTGGTACACGAACCGATCAGTCCGACTTCCATTTTACGCGGATAGCCATTCAGCAATACTTTTTCTGCAAATTCTGAGATAGGTGTAGCAGCGTCCGGTGTGAAAGGTCCGTTGATGTAAGGTTCAAGCGTGGACAAATCGATGTCGATGACACGGTCGTAGTACTTATCCGGTTCATCCGTTACTTGCTCATCCGCACGGAGTTCACAGTCAACGGCCTCTGCCAGTTCCACGACACGATCTCTGCCGGTAGCCCTCAGATAAGTAGCCATGCGCCCGTCGAACGGGAAAAGTGAAGTGGTAGCTCCCACTTCGGCACCCATATTGCAAATGGTCGCTTTGCCGGTAGCCGACAAAGAAGCCGTTCCCGGTCCGAAATATTCGATGATGGAATTGGTTCCTCCTTTTACGGTCAGAATCCCCGCGAGTTTCAGAATCACATCTTTCGGGGAAGTCCAGCCACTCAGTTTTCCGGTCAGGCGGACACCGATTATTTTCGGCATTTTCAGCTCCCACTCCATGCCCGTCATCACGTCTACGGCATCCGCGCCGCCTACGCCGATAGCTACCATGCCCAGTCCTCCGGCATTCGGAGTATGTGAGTCGGTTCCCACCATCATTCCACCGGGAAAAGCGTAATTCTCGAGCACTACCTGGTGAATGATGCCGGCCCCCGGTTTCCAGAAACCGATACCGTAGCGAGAGGATACATCGCGCAAAAAGTCGTAAACTTCTTCGTTTGTTTTAGTTGCAGTAGCGATATCTTCTTTCGCTCCTTTGTATGCCTGTATCAAGTGATCACAGTGCACAGTGGAAGGAACAGCTACTTTTTCTTTTCCTGCATTCATGAACTGAAGCAATGCCATCTGGGCAGTCGCATCCTGCATGGCAACACGGTCGGGACGGAAATTTACATAGTCTTCACCCCGCTTGTAATTTTTCAAGTCACCCTCATTGAATAAGTGAGCATACAGAATTTTCTCGGCTAACGTCAAAGGCCGTTTCAAAACAGCCCGTACGTGTTCTACTTTTCCTTTATAAGCAGAATAAAAAGCCTCTAACATAGTCAAATCATACACCATATTGCTTTTGTTTTTTTAGTCTATCTATAAAAATAACGAACGGCATTCGAGGAATGTTTAACAAAATGAAATATATTTTCGTCTCAGGAAGAAGATTTATTACCTTTGCACCTATTATGAGTAATCATCCGAAAAGTCCAATCATCGACCTTCAACAACAGCAACTCCTGCTACGCATGGAGTATGAATACGAAAAGGAGGAATTCAAGCGGCAGACTGAAACAATGGGAGTCGCCCGCAAAGTAAAACGTGGTCTTTGTTGGTATCCCGCCTCTCCCGGTCGAAGTTACTACAATTCTCTGAATCAACTTGTAATAGATATTACACGAACCGAAAATAAAGAAATCGAGCACTCCTTCGAATTCGGTCGTCCCGTCTGTTTTTTCCGGCAGTCCTTTGATGGAAAAGTGAGTTATATGAATTTCATTGCAACGGTCAGTTATGCGGACGAAGAGCGGATGGTAGTCGTACTTCCCGGAGCAGGCGCGTTGATGGAACTGCAGACAGAAGATGTGCTGGGAGTACAACTTTATTTCGATGAAACTTCTTATCGTGCCATGTTCGAAGCACTGGAAGATACCATCCGTGCCAAAGGAAACCGCCTTGCCGATCTACGGGATACATTGCTGGGAACACAAAAACCCGGATTTCGTGAATTGTACCCCGTCCGCTTTCCGTGGCTCAACAGTACGCAGGAAACGGCTGTAAATAAAGTATTATGTACGCGCGATGTCGCCATTGTCCACGGTCCTCCGGGAACCGGAAAGACTACCACTCTCGTGGAAGCGATTTACGAAACGCTTCACCGCGAACCGCAAGTGCTGGTCTGCGCTCAAAGTAATACTGCTGTGGACTGGATCTGCGAGAAACTGGCAGACCGGGGAGTAGCCGTACTTCGTATTGGCAACCCCACGCGTGTAAACGACAAAATGCTCTCTTCTACCTACGAACGCCGCTTTGAAAGCCATCCGGCATACCCCGAACTCTGGGGAATCCGTAAATCAATCCGTGAAATGGGTAGCCGGATGCGTCGGGGAAGTTATTCCGAAAGGGAAGGTATGCGCAGCAGAATGAGCCGTCTCCGCGACCGTGCCACGGAACTGGAAATCTTAATCAATGCCGATCTTTTCGACAGTGCCCGTGTGATAGCTTCTACTCTGGTCAGCAGCAACCATCGTTTGCTCAACGGACGGCGCTTTCCCACTCTGTTTATAGATGAAGCCGCCCAGGCACTCGAAGCTGCCTGTTGGATCGCCATCCGGAAAGCGGACCGCGTAATCCTTGCCGGAGATCATTGCCAACTTCCTCCTACAATCAAATGTATCGAAGCTGCCCGTGGCGGACTGGATCACACTTTGATGGAAAAAGTCGTGCAGCAAAAACCTTCTGCCGTTTCGCTGCTCAAAGTGCAATACCGGATGCATGAGGCAATCATGCGCTTTCCTTCCGAATGGTTCTACAACGGGGAACTGGAAGCCGCACCGGAAGTGCGCAACCGGGGTATTCTTGATTTCGACACTCCCATGAACTGGATAGATACCTCGGAAATGGATTTCCATGAGGAATTTGTAGGCGAAAGTTTCGGACGCATCAACAAGCAGGAAGCCAACTTATTGCTGCAGGAACTGGAAGCTTATATTAACCGGATCGGCAAAACACGCATATTGGACGAGCGTATCGACTTCGGTCTGATTTCTCCCTACAAGGCACAAGTGCAATACTTAAGAAGCAAAATCAGAGAAAACAGCTTTCTACGCCCTTTTCGCAGCCTCATCACAGTCAATACGGTCGATGGCTTTCAAGGGCAGGAACGGGATGTCATCTTTATCAGCCTCGTACGGGCAAACGAAGATGGACAGATCGGCTTTCTCAATGATTTAAGACGAATGAATGTTGCCATTACCCGCGCCCGGATGAAACTTGTAATTCTGGGAGATGCAACGACTCTTGCCCAACATCCATTCTACCGTAAACTGATGCAATATATCCGTCAGTCCGGAAACCCTGTTTGAGCTCCATACTGTACGGAAATGAAGAATGAAGAATTGGCTGCGCTATCACGC
>NZ_KV804287.1:0-10757 GCF_001811315.1 Bacteroides sp. HMSC067B03
GGGAGGGTGGGAAAGAATACTGCGTGAACGCAAAAACACAGTATGTCATCTTAAAACAATATCTTTAAAAAGTTTTTCAGAAGAAATGCTTACCAATATCCTAATAATTATTACTTTTGATAACATAATACAACGATATGGAAAAGAAAAAGATTACAATAGAGGTAGAACCAGCTACAGCCGTAGCTACCGTCGGTTTATTGCGTGGGATATTTCCCAGTATCATCGAACAACTGGAAAGGCAAGCCGCAACAAACGGCAGCCCCTTAAAATTCAATAAAGTAGAAAATATGCAAGAAGTATTGGATGAGATTTATGAAAAGTGCATTGCCGAAACGAACCTCCGGGAGTTTGCCCAGGCGCACTTAAATAGTGACGGATTACCTAACTGATACAGAAATACGGAATCTGCCAGCCATCCTTATTCCAAATAACAAATGGTACAGAATTACACACCTGTCATGTGGGATGACAAAGCATTTGCCTTTGTCCCCTACGAAGCATTCAGTGATTTGCCACATTATCCCAAAGAAAAATGTGAGCAAATTTGCAAAGAGCTGAACAGCCTTATAAGACTATGTACTTATAGGCCGAAAAAGGAAGATATTTATTTTCATCCGGTAAGTTATGTACGTCGTTCCGGAGGTTTCATAGTTACGGATAATCAGGCATCCTTTGAGAAATGCCCCTATCCTGCTTGCGCAGACCGTCATAGCTGCCAAAAAATATGTGATTTGATGAACCGTATCATTGAAGAGTCTTAATTATATAAAATACCATGGAACATCCAAACTCCAAATGCAGAATAGCACAAGCTGAATATTTAAGTCGGCTACCTGAAGAAGAACGGGAAAATAAGGCCAGAGATATTAGAATCGGAAACGCCAGCTATATTTACCACCAACAAGCGGTTCCAATCCAAGAAAACAGATTGATAATGTATTATAAAGAGTGGTTGGAAGGTCTTCCTCCCAACATTTCACGCCATATGAGAATGCTTGGATTTGAAGCATGTAAGACAATGATTCCGTTTACGAGATATGTGAACGAAAGAAACGATATTGGTATGCGTGACTGGATGCAAGAGCATCTTTCACCGAGTGACTTCAACTATTGGCAGGAACTTTCGAAAAAAGCAGGTTCGCCAACATTTTAATCCCATCCCGTTCAATACGCTGCCTGAAGAATAAAAGGTGCGTATTAAACGAGAATATTTTTTAGCGTTTAGTCATCTCTTCCCGCACCAGTTCCGTTTCTGTCGGGGAGAGTTTCGGCAATTTGACAGTTGCCGGACTTTCTAACTGGTAAGCCTTCACCTCATTGATAAGCAGCTGCCAGTCAAAAAGAAATTCTTCGGAACAACCATGTTTACGATAAATTTCTTTTGCTGCTTCCAAAATCTCAGGAGCGCAAAAATCGTCTCCCTGAAAGACAACTGCCGGACGATCATTATTGATACAGTCTCTCAATAATCGTAACTGATCTTTCATTGTGTTTACCTATTATGCGTTCTGTTGTTTTACCATTTTCAAAAATTCGTCAGACGGTTTAAATGCCGGTATGTTATGAGCCGGAATAATCATAGTAGTATTCTTAGAGATATTCCGAGCTGTCTTTTGCGCTCTCTTCTTCACTATGAAACTACCGAATCCACGAAGATAGACATTTTCCTCCTTACCCAACGAAGTCTTTACCTCGTTCATGAATCCTTCCAAAACAGCAAGCACCGCTTTGCCGTCGATGCCGGTTCTGGCAGATATTTCCTTTACGATTTCCGATTTAGTCATTTCTTTATAATTTGAAAATTAGCGTGCAAAGATAATTAATCCAATGGATTATTTAAAGTCTGGCATCCGCAGCAAGCCCTGCCTTCGCCCAATGAAGTGTTAAATTGTTGCGTATGGGTCAAGTTCCTTAATCCGCTTACACAAATAATCAAAGCGTTTCTTGGTAAGCGGTGTGAGTGTATCGAGGTTCTTGCCATCGAAATTCTCTCCGAAAATAAGGTCGTCCACTCCTATGCCGTGATTGTAATTCTCGCGCACGCAATCACGCAGAATCCAAAGGTTATGCAGGTTCACCCAGTCGGCTGTAATGTTTCTGATTTTACTGAACAGCAGCGCAGCAGTGTAAAGGTAGTGTCCGCAATGGTTGTAGTCATGCAACACCAGCTTGCCCTGGTAATAGATGTCGAAATCCTTGTTTTCTTCATCTTCCTTTGTATCGCAGTAGAAGAATGGAATGTCTTTCAGACCGTCCCAATTAATATAAGTAGTTGGCTTCATAATATCTTTTTTGAATACGCTACATAACCTGTTATTTGCACACTTTCCATTATTCACAGAACATTTGATGAAACACTTCCTTCAGTCTTTTTATCTCACTGAAATTCAAATCTCCAATCTTTCTTTTCAGCCGGCTTTTGTCCACCGTGCGAATCTGATCCGTGGCTATCTCCCCATCACGCCCGGCTACAGAACACAGAACCCGGTAAGGATAGTTCCTTATGGTGGAGGTTATCGGAGCAATGACTACTATTGTAAGGTACATATTCAAATCTGAAGGAGTTACAACAACACATGGCCGTGTCTTTGCCATTTCACCCCCACGGGTAGGGTCTAACTCTACCCAATACACTCCATACTGTTCTACCATGTCCAATCCTCAAACTTTTCATCCTCAAACACATCAGGGATAAGCAACTCATCATCCCCATTCTCATGGGCACGTTTGGCAGCTTCCGCCCATCCCTGCCGTGGTTGTGCCTTTATCACAATATTGTTCCCGTCCAAAGAAATGCTCACAGCCGATTTCAAGGACAAACGCAACTGTTTCAATATCTCGGAAGGAAGTATTATCCCCTTGCTGTTTCCAATCTGAATAATGTTTGTTACCATAATGTTATAACTTTAAAATTGATTATCACAACACAAATATAGACAAAGTTATAACAATACCAAAAGAAAAGCCAACTTTTTTCCATTTTCACCGATAACCCGGCCAACGGCTGCACTCGTCGGGAGGCTAGTGCCCCCCTTGCCGTGCGGCGCTCCCCGACCTATGATTCTTATCATGTCTTGTGTCCTTTTCTCCGCTTCTAACAAACAAATCTGCATAAAATATAGATTTGCGTTTCCATTTGAATTTTAGTTATTTGATACCCTAACTATGAATAGCAAACAGATAACTGATTTTTAAAACAGCAGAATGTTTCTGTTTTATTAAAATAAAAAGGGAACAAATTTTTAAGGTAATACTTACGGAAAAAACAGACTTTATAACGTTTCTTTTTCGTACATTTGCAACAATATAATAAAAGCGAAACATATAATGGAGAAGCAAGGAGAAATCATACTATACCAACCGGATGAAGCTGTAAGGTTGGAAGTACGTTTAGAAGATGAAACCGTTTGGCTCACACAAGCGCAGATAGCAGAACTTTTTCAACGTGACAGAACCGTTATTACCAAACATATAAATAATGTTTTTAAGGAAAAGGAATTGGAAGAGAAAAGCAATGTGCATTTTTTGCACATTGCTAATTCCGATAAGCCTGTCAAGTTCTTTAGTCTAGACGTAATAATTTCAGTTGGATACAGAGTTAAAAGCGTAAGAGGTACGCAATTCAGGCAATGGGCAAATAAAATTTTAAAAGAATATTTATTGAAAGGTTATTCTATAAACCAACGGCTCAATGACATGGAATATAGAATGAACAATAGATTCTTCCAAATAGAGAAAACCATTGCTGAACATGATGCAAAGATAGACTTCTTTGTACGCACCTCATTGCCTCCGGTGGAAGGTATATTCTTTGACGGTCAGATATTCGATGCGTATAAGTTTGCTACAGATTTAATAAAGTCTGCCAAATGCTCACTTGTGCTTATCGACAACTATGTAGATGAATCCGTGTTACTCATGTTGAGCAAACGAAACAGTGGAGTATCAGCTACTATTTATACACAAAATAAACGCACAGCTCCAACTTGATTTAAACAAACACAATGACCAATATCCTCCCATTGAAGCTAGAACCTACAAAAGTAGTCATGACCGCTTCTTAATCATTGATAATACGGAAGTATATCATATTGGGGCATCGCTAAAGGATTTGGGCAAGAAAATGTTTGCTTTCTCCAAACTGGAACTTCCTGCCCATACGATAATTGATGTATTATGAAATAAGCTAATCACCCATGCGAGAAGCGGAAGAGAATATAAAATTCAAGATGGAAATTGACGTATTGGTTCCCATTCCACGTACTGTCACCCGTGATTTCACCAGTTTGAAGCACCTGCGTCAATGGCAGAAACGGAATGACATCGATGGTTCTCTTTACTGTTTTGCACACCGGGAATACCTGCTCAACGAAAAGGGAGAATGGGAACAATTTACCGTTATCGGCAAACAGGTAGTGACTATCGGAGAACTGGAAAGGCTTCTTTTGGCAATGAAGCAAAAGGGGTTCAACCAATACAGCCGTGAGGAATATGAAGAATTAATGTCTTCATATTTGAAAAAGTGAAGAATTAAAACCTTCATTACACATTTAAATACGAAAACAGGATGAAAATAGGATATGCCCGTGTTTCCACCAAGGAACAACATCTGGATATGCAACTGGAAGCGTTGAAGGCTGCCGGATGCGAGAAAATCTTCTCTGAGAAAATGACCGGACGTCAACAAAACCGCCCGGAACTGGATGCCTGCCTGAGCTTTCTCCGGGAAGGCGACACACTTGTCGTATATAAGCTGGACCGGCTTGGCCGTTCGCTGAAGAATATCCTTACGCTATTGGAAGATTTCAAGAATAGGGGCATCCAATTCACCTCACTGCAAGACAACATCAGTACGGAAGGCGCAATCGGCCAACTGATGAACAACATTCTCGGTGCTTTCGCTCAGTTTGAAAGAGACCTTATCTATGAGAGAACCCAAGAAGGCAGAAGAATCGCCAAGGAAAAAGGTGTCAAATTCGGCAGAAAGACACTTATCAACAAAAACAACATCGCCAAGCAGAAAAGCTGCATCCAACTCTATGAATCCGGAACGCCGGTAAGGGAGATACAGAAAATATTAAACATAGGCAGTAGCGGAACAGTATATCGCCTATTAAGAAGGAATGGAATTGCGCTGAAATCCGAGAACAAAAATAACAAATAACGAATAAACCTCTGCCCATCCTTCAAAGATGATTCTCAAAGATCGTCTGCAATTCCACCTCTCAGCAAGATTATAGGAAAGTCCCCTTCACGGGGACTGATTTTTTTTAATTTTAATACAATAACTCCATGCACTCCTGTACCGCTTTTTCCAATGCTTCTTCCAAACAACAAAAAGCGTCCGCATTACTTTCGGAGTCATACAACACATAATCTCCAGCCCTCACAACCACATGCCAGACCGCCACGTTTTGTTCTGTTTGAAACGTATATTCACGAGTCTGTATCATCCATTGGATACATGCTGCCAGTGTCGGGCACTCGCACATATACATCGGGGTATTCCTTCCCTCAATATCGGTGCGTAGCCTATCCTGTTTGTCATACCAATACTCACAAGGCACGTAATAGTATAATTCCTTCATCATAAGAGCTGTGTCGCTATTAACCAATCTCTCTTTGTTGATTTGTGTAATCAAATTTTCCATATTAGCATTATTTAAGTTGAACATCTGATTTATTCTTCAGCTAGATTCAAGACCTTTTCATTTTTTGTATCGGGAAGGTCTTTGGTCAGCCGACCTTTTTTTTGATGTCATTCCCCATCTGAGTTCTGAGCCTTTTTTCGGCATATCAAGGTCTGGATTGCAAGCAATAAGCCAAGTTTCACTTATGGAAAATGTCGGGAAGACACTTCTTCATCGTTATTTTCCATACAGTAAAGGCGCATGGCCGTAACTTGCCATTTGCGGAATCCCGAAACCTTTGCCGAGCAAAAAGCCGGACTCGGATCGGAGGAAAGAAGCCGGGGGAGGCAGCCCACAGAAAGGGCAATCCGATACAATCAAGAAATTAACCTGCTATACCCTTGTGCGAGTGAAATAATCCATCATAGACACTACATACCTAAGTAGTGGTATCAATACACCGATCACATATATCATAGCGTAGCCCAAAAGGACAAAAGGTAATGTTTTACGATAAAGACATGCAACAGCGAGCAATATAAACGAAAAAGAAAAGCCATAAACCCCATATTGAAAACCGGGTATCAACTCATAAACAGGTACGGGTTCCGGATGAAGCATGGCTCCGGCCACAATAGAATAAAGGCTGGTCAATAATATAAGCAGCGTATATAAGCAACTCTTAAGAATCCTGGGATCATTCCTTTTACAATAGAGAATCGTTCGGATATCACTTCTAAGAAACTCAATGCCCAGTAAGAGAGCCACCATAACGCCTGTATCAAAAGTAGAAAATACATTCATTCCGATCACCTTTGGCGCGAAGATATGTATTTATTCTGAAAAGCCACGTCTTTGCGTATTTTACGATGTCGCATCCGATAGTCCGGGAAGCATTTTTTTGGTTCTTTTTTGGGGTGACTGCCAAAAAAGAACCCCGAAGCCGAAATCCCGGGCAGACGGGATTTCTCCCGTCCACCTTACCTATTTTGCAATCTTCCCTCGTCCGCATAGCTATAATAGTTATTGCCTGCCACAATCACATGGTCAACCAAACGGATGTCTAATGTTTCAGCGGCTTTTTTAACTGCTTCCGTCAAGCGGTCATCCGCACTGCTGGGCTTGCGTGCTCCTGATGGGTGGTTATGTACCATGATAAAAGATACGGCGTTATAATACAATGCCTGCTTCATGATAACCCGTATATCCACAGGGGCGGTATTTATCCCGCCGCATGAGATACGGACTTTACGGATGAGTTTGGACGAACTGTTCAGCAACAGCACCCACATCTCTTCAGTAGCTATATCGCACAAAACAGGATGCATCATTTTATAAACATTATTGCTGGATAAAAGCGCAGGACTTTCAACTTGCCCTTCTTTCAGCCGTTTATATAGCTCAATCGCCGCATAAGCGACTTTTTTACGGCTGGGTGTTAGTGTTTCCAGTACATCAGACAAGCACAATCCTTCTATTTCCATCTGTTCATACTTATATTCTTCACGTTTCAGTTTCTCACTGTTCGTCAAGGTATAAATCAACTCGCTGTTTTCCATCACCCGATAAACGTCATTCACTTCAAATACGGTTCTCTTCGTTTTCATACTGCCAAAAATTAAAAGATTAATACTCGCAAACATCGCTTGTCGCCCCAACCATAAATTTTTCCTCAACTGATTGGGAACAGTGCATTGAAGAGAAAGCGGGAAAGACGGATCAGAACGGGATTGAACTGGTAAATACTACCTCCCGGAATGGGAGGATGGAGATTTGGCTTTTCAATATCGGGCGTTCCGGCCACGCCTACCTTCGCAATGTTCCTATCAGTTCAGGAAAAAATCATCATACCTCTCTTCCGGCATAGCCGGAGCGTAGAGCGTTAGGGATAGCAGGGAAAAGCCTGGAGGGTAACGAGGACTTGCAACGAATAGCCCGGTCAGAAGGGAACGCCCTGAAAAACTAATTCGGATACAGAAGATGAACAGAACCGCCTTCCAATCATATAAAAAAGCGTGAAAATCAACACATACTTCCGAAAAATCTTTTTCCGAAAGTACGTATAGGGCATGTGAAGGGAAAATTTATTTTCCCAGTCATTTCTATGTTATCGCTTTGGGGATATTTAAAGGGGTTAGGAGTTTAGGTCTTTATTATGTATTTTGGTGGATGGTTTTACACAGCCGATACCTTTTATTTAAAAATTTCTCTCTTTTATTTCACTGATATACCGACATATAAAAAAAACAGGGATTACCTATTCCCTTCATTAACGGGTGGACGGTTTTACACAGCTGACAAGTGAAACCGGACGCTTTTACACAACTAAAGCAAAAGGAGTGGACGGTTCTACACAACTAGAAGCAACAAACGGGACACTTCTACACAACTAAAACAGGCAAAGCGGATGACTCCACACATCTAATCACCCCAATAGGGACACTTCTACACAACTAATTCTATAAAAAACCGTGAAACGTGGACGGTTCTACACAGCTGGATCGTCCATGTTCACCGCCCCGTCCGTCTCCGGAGATATGAACTCTTCAGGAGCAGGAGCAACTTCCGTTCCATTGGCACTCTCCAACTCTTCCTGTGCCCATCCTTCCGGAAACCTGCCGAATACAGCCACGAAATCACTGATATATATCTGTTTCTTCTTTTCTACGCTTTCCGGGGAGTTTGCCCATAAAAGGAACTCTTTATACAGTCCGGCATCTTCCTCCACCTCTTTGATCTTCTTCCTCCTGACAGCCATATCCGTGTCCGGGTAGGCAATCTCGACATACAGCCCAAGCAGGTTCTTATAGAATTTCTTCACCACGACAGCATATTGTCCTTCATCAAAATAGTGCAGCGTATGCCTAGGAAACGAGAACAACACGGTATATGCCCATCTCTCATGATCGCCTTTCACAAAAGAGAAATTGAAATTGGTATATTTCAGGTAAGTATTCATCTTTTTCAGTATCGAGGCGACCTTCTTTTTCCGGTCTTTGGGTTCGGCAATCTCTATGCCGAGCTTTTTAGCCAGCTGATCGACTGTCAGCACATAAAAAGGAGCCTCATTCTTGGTGGTCTTATACTTGATCAGGTAAACCATCTTGGAAAGTTCCAGATAGAAATAGCGGTAACGGCTGGGCAGGCTACGGTAATCCTGAAGTTCCAAGAGGTTATAGAGCGAGAACATGAAATTCTTTATCTCCGGGCTTACCACTGCCGAGTACAGCCTTTTCGTTGACTTCTTCGTCTTGAAATCGGTCATTATGTCGAAACGTTTCAAGATCTGCACGAAATTATAGGATGTACGGCCATCCTCGCCAATGGTCGGATAGCAGAGGTTCTCCAATCCCAGTTTATAGAGAGCCGCCTCAAAAACCGTCTCGATAGGATGGCTGATTCTCTGTCCTGCCGTGTCGGTACATACATATTCCGGCTGCATATTCTTTCCGAACATGGCCGCGAGCTGCCGGCTATCCAGCTTGCGCTGCAAGTTGGTACGGTCATACCCCATCTTACGGCAGAAGTCTTCTACGGAGAACCAGGAAGTCCCGAACAAGTCTTTGAGGTGATAGCTGCCCAGGTATATGATCAGATCGAGCATGACATTTCCACCTGCCTCATACAACCGTTCAATCAGCACGGAATTATAGCTTTCCCCAAGCACCCTAGGGACACGAATCAGTTCTTTTGCCATGATAATACTTACAAAATCAATCCTTTCTCTGTTTTCATTGCCACAAAGATAGGCATACCGGCCAACATACGCGTCATAATTATCAATCAGTTTTAACGGTATGACCGGTATGGGAAAAGGAGAAGTACTTTCCTGAAGAATGCTTTATCCGCCCTTCATCAGAAAGAAAGCATCTTACACCTGTACCCCATAGACATCCTATATTACTTTTTCAGTTCTTCCGATAAAAAGGAACGGTCTATCAATACTTGCACCAATGGTTTCTCTTTGACAAACTCATCAAGCTCACGCTTTATCAATTTATTGCCCAACCCTATGCGTCGTCCAAATTCCTCGAAATCCTTCCGCCCTACCTGATGAGCAATTTGACTCCACATTGTCATCTGTAATCGACTCAACCCTCGGTCTAAGGTGTAGATCGTTAGGTTATCAGTACAGCGAAATCATCCGTTCTCTCATGAGTATCTACTTCTGTGGTGGCTCATGTATTGAGGATGTCACTACTCATTTGATGAACCATCTCTCGCTTCATCCGACACTTCATACTTGTAGTTCTGATACTATCCTCAGAGCGATAAAGGAACTGACGCAAGAAAACATCTCATACACATCAGATACGGGTAAGAACTACGATTTCAACACGGCTGACACTCTCAATACTTTACTGCTCAATTGTATGTTTGCATCTGACCAACTGAAAGAGGGTGAGAAGTATGATGCAAAGCCTACATACAAGAAGTTCTCTGGTTATCGCCCTGGCGTGGCGGTTATTGGTGACTTGATTGTTGGCATTGAGAATAGCGATGGTAACACAAAAGTTCCATTTCATGGCACGTTTTCTCGCCATGGCAGAGCTTAAGTAAACTTAGCTCTGCTCATCTGGCTTAACGAAAACCTTCGTTTTCATCAGAAGGACACGCTGAAGAGGTTCTTTGAGAGATTTGAACAGAACAGGCTCACTATCAATCGTTTCAGAGCTGATTGCGGATCATGTTCCGAGGAAATCGTGGAGGAAATAGAGAAACACTGCAAGTCCTTCTATATCCGCACTAACCGCTGCAGTTCGCTCTACAATGACATATTTGCTCTCAGAGGCTGGAAGACTGAGGAAATCAATGGCATTGAGTTTGAATTGAACTCTATCCTTGTTGAGAAGTGGAAGGGTAAAGCATACCGACTTGTGATTCAAAGACAGAAACGGATGGATGGTGTGCAGGATCTTTGGGAAGGAGAATACACATACCGTTGTATCCTGACTAACGACTATGAATCTTCCGTAAGAGAAATTGTCGAGTTCTATAACCTTCGTGGAGGAAAGGAACGTATCTTTGATGATATGAACAATGGTTTCGGGTGGGACAGATTGCCCAAATCCTTCATGGCCGAGAACACTGTGTTCCTTCTTCTTACAGCACTTATCCGTAACT
>NZ_KV804288.1:0-9657 GCF_001811315.1 Bacteroides sp. HMSC067B03
TGAAGAAAAACACGGCATCGCCGAGACGCTTACGGTAAACAATGAGAGATACCTTTCCGAATAGGTATCTCTCATTTACTATATTATTGACTATAAATATATTACATATCCAACAATGAGACCGTGAGACTAAAATTATTTTTTTCTTTCTAAGAGCGATTACCGGTCAACCGTCTTCGTACCAAAAGTGGAAGACTTTACCGTGGAGGATATTTCTGGATTATGGATTTATTTTCGTTCAAATTCGGATATTCGCCTCTTTACAGGAACCACAACTCGTTCGGATGGATTGAAATTTAAAGACTTGGACCACATTAATGATTCAGGTATTAATGACCTGAATGGTGGAGATGAAGCACCTGATCTTATTGTATAATGGATACTTTTTGTAAGATAATATGCAAACGCCCACAATCTTGGTAAGGAATTAACCGATAAACTGATTTTGTATCCCGCTATAGGTCAATGTAATTTTATGCATCGCCCTTGTCACTGCCACATAAAGCATATTTCTATCTATCGTAGAATGATAGTTTTTATTATCAGCCTGTGGAATGATTACTTCATCAAATTCCAGTCCTTTTGCCATATGTGCAGAAGTAACAACAACTCCTTTTGTATAAGCTGAACTTTGACTTGACAAAAGCGATATGTTATCTGTATGGACTTGGAGTTTTTGAGCAAGCGCTTTTGCCAGAGTTTCTGTTTTGCAGATTATTCCCAAAGATGTATATCCGGAGTTTCTGAAGTCCGATATCAAATTAGCAATACCTGTAGTTTCTTCTTCTGTATTCTTAAATTGAAGAATTTCAGGCTGTTCCCCATGTCGCATAATGGGTTCCAGCTCCTTGTTTGTCTGAATTTTCTGTGCCAGACAGGTAATTTCAAATGTAGAGCGATAACTCTTACAGAGTTTCATTATTTCTCCGGTGATAAACACTTTTTGAATCATGGCAGCAGTTGAAGAACCATAGGGATTGACAGATTGAGAAGCATCTCCAAGAATTGTTTTCCGGCAGGGATAAAGTTTTTGGATCACTTTGTATTGTATGGGAGAATAGTCCTGCATTTCATCTATCAGAAGATGTCTGATATGAGTTTGAGTTTTATTTCCATCCAATGCGAGATGCAGATAAGCCAGAGGAGCCATATCTGCATATTCCAGCATACGATTCTTTCGCATCTTGAACATTTCAGGTTTTCCGGCCCATTCGAAAAAATCTTTATAGATCTGAAGGTCGTTATTTCCTGAAAACATATTCTTAATTTCTTTTCTCAGCAGATTTTTCTCAGCGGTAGTGACTGTAAGGTTATACTGGATTTTCATCATTTCCAGAATGTAATCCGTCATGGTTTCAAATCGTTGGCGTATGGGGTAACGATGGAATCGTTTGAATTGTTCCCCTATGAATTCAGCGGGAATAGTGATATACTTGGTAATTTTTACATTAATCGCTTTGAAATAGTGATTTTCCATATGGAGGATGAATTTGTCGAGTCGGGAAACAAACTCGAAAGAGGCTTTGTATTGTATACGTTCGATAAAATCCGGAACCGGTTTTTCCAGTAGTTCCGAAACTTGTCCGAAGAAATCCTGATACTTATATTTGTTGTTGAGGACGGTGGAGAGAATTTGTTCCATGCTGGCTTCCGGTACGGTTGTTTCGCCAAGTTCCGGGAGGACATTGGAAATGTAATCAGCAAACACTTTATTGGGAGAGATAATCAGGATATCTCTGGATGCAATCTTTCCTTTTTGCGCATAGAGCAGATAGGCGATGCGATGTAATGCAATAGATGTTTTTCCCGATCCGGCGACTCCCTGTATGATGAGCACAGGCGTATCTTCGTTACGGATAATCCGGTTCTGTTCGCGCTGGATAGTCGTGACGATATTTCTCATCTTGTCGTCTGCATTGGAACAGAGCTCTTTTTGCAGGATATCATCATGAACAGTGACGGAACTTTCAATCATGTATTCCATCTTACCTTTACGAATGCGATACTGACGTTTGAGTGAAATCTTTCCATGCACTTCGCCTGAAGGAGAAGAATAAGTGGCCTCATCTGACTCATAATCATAAAACATACCCGAAATAGGTGCCCGCCAATCGTATATCAGGTTTCTTTTGCTTTTGATATCAAAGAATGTATGGATACCTATGTATATAGGGATGTTTTTGCTGTCGCTTTTATTTTCCTTAAAGTCGATTCGTCCGAAGTAAGGAATATCCAGTATTTTACTCAGGCGATTGCGTTTGTCTATCACATTCTCGCCTCGTGCAAAATGATTCAGGATACTTTCACGCATGGAACGGATTTCGTGAGGATCGATGTCCTTATTGGACCATAGATAATCTTTGTATTCCTGCAGAGTGTCTACATGCTCTTTTACTGATTTGTCTGTGCTGTTTATCGTATCATTGATGATATCGATCACCTGTTGCAAATATTCTTTTTCCTGTTCTTCTGTTCCGTTGAATATCATATATAAATTCAGTTTGGGTATTAAAAGTTGATTGAAAGGCTGGCAAAGTTAGTTGGATTCAGTGTGGTATTAAATAGTTATTTATAGCTATATCTAAAGCCTTTTTCTTATTTTTGTACGCTCATTTAATCAAGAAGAAAGATGGATATCCTCGACATTGCAAGAAAAAATCAACAGAAGGCATGGGAAATAATAAAGAAAATCAATGTAATTCCGATATGGGAGGGTATTGGTGCACAGATTAATCTGGTTGGTTCTCTTCGTACGGGATTGCTGATGAAACACCGGGATATTGATTTTCATATATATACGCCTTCTTTAAATTTAGCCGATAGTTTCAGGGCAATGGCGAGACTGGCGGAAAACACGTCAGTGAAGAAGATAGAGTGTGTGAATCTTTTGCATACTATTGAGGAATGTATTGAATGGCATGCCTGGTATCAGGATTCGGATAATACACTCTGGCAATTTGATATGATACATATCCGGAAAGGTTCCCGGTACGATGGATATTTTGAGAAAGTAGCTGAACGTATTTCTTCCGTCTTGACGGATGAAACTAAGCGGGCAATTCTTCAATTGAAAAATGAGACACCCGAAAGTGAAAAGATTATGGGGATAGAATATTACCAGGCTGTTATACGGGATGGAGTACGGACTTATGCCGGGTTTGAAGAATGGCGAAAAAAGCATCCGGTGGCAGGAGTGTTGGAATGGATGCCTTAATCAGCTCAATATGCCCGACTCATATCCTATGCGGATAGCTTCGATGGAATTTTGCACCCCTAGTTTCCTTAACAGATTTTGTCGGTGAATATTGACGGTATGAATGCTGACGCACAGTTTGTTTGCTATTTCCTTACTCAACAGTCCTTTTTGGATGAGGTGTAATATTTCTGTTTCCCGTTTGGTGAGAGGGTTAGGGACATGAAGCGATAGAGAAGGGGAGAATATAGCTCCATTTTTCAGATTGAGTACAGTACAGTCTACTGTTTCGGACTCTTCCTGATCGGGCGAAATATCGATATTCCCGATTACCAGCCATGCTTTTCCATTGACTGTCTGCTCCAGAACCTGATGCTTGCTGACGACACGTATGTATTGTTGCTTTGCATTAAGAATACGAAAACTGTAAATATTAGAATAATCGTTTCGTTGTTCCGGAGGCAAGTTGTAAATAAACTGACTTAATTTAATTTGTAAGGTGAGCAGTTGTGCACGGTCGTCCGGATGAATCCGTGACTCCAGATAGTCTCCCTGTTTTTCCAATGTTGCTATCTTATGGCTGTCATATCCCAGTAAATCCACAAAATTCTGAGAGGCATAAGCGTATCTGCATTTGTATACATCAACTACAAATGTACAGTTGCCGCTTATCTTGGAAAACTGGTGAAGCATGGATTTATCACGCTCCCATACGGTGTAGTCTATGTCAGTAAAAGACAAGCGTTGTTTTGCCCACAATTCTTCCCGTGTGATATCTATAGACTTGGTTTCTGGCATTTGTGGAATTGTTTTTGGATTGAAGTATGACAAAAGTAGACATAATCCGGGATATTATCAAGGAAGGAGAGGAGATTTACTTATTCTTATTGTTTCATACAACAATCGTGCTAACAAATGATAATAAATGAACATCTCTTGAAAAATAAATAATAAAAAGATAGTTATCTAATTAATTGTATTATCTTTGTTCCCAGAGTTTGAGTCACGAATCATTATTGTGTAGTTCTTCTTTATAATATATTATTAGTAAGTAGTCCTCTTCTGTAATTATCCTCCTCACTCCAATTTAGTATTTATTTTTAATAAAATTTTAGATGAACATTTACATTTCAGGTTTAAGTTATGGCACAAATGATGCTGACTTAACAAATTTATTTGCAGAATTTGGAGAAGTTTCTTCTGCCAAAGTTATTTTTGATAGAGAAACAGGTAGATCCAGAGGATTCGCTTTCGTAGAAATGACGAATGATGCAGAAGGACAAAAAGCTATTGACGAATTGAACGGCGTTGAATATGACCAGAAGGTTATTTCAGTGAGCGTTGCACGTCCTCGCGCAGAAAAACCGTCATATGGTGGTAATCGCGGAGGTGGTTATAACAATTCAAGAAGATATTAATATCAGCATAAAAGCAGAAGATGATGTCTTCTGCTTTTATATAAATTGTTCCGTTTCATGATTTAACGGAGGTGTTTCTGTTATACAGAGAAAACGAAAAATTATTTTACATTTAAGTTCTGCTAATTCTGCCTCTTTTATGTGCAATATCAGGAATATATAATCCTGCACTTCCCATTCTGACAATAGATTTATTAGACTTTTTTGTAATACAATACTCTTGAAAGAACCAAGAGTGAGAGTTTAATAACTAATATCCAATCAGGCAAATAGTCAATGATGAAGGCGACTTTGAATACTTGAATAAATTATATTCAGGTTGTGACGACTTTGAAATGGCCAAACACAGAATGAAATATATGAAATCATTTTTTATAGGAAATATTGAAATAAAGGTACCTGTTATACAAGGTGGAATGGGAGTTGGGATATCATTGTCCGGTCTGGCGTCGGCAGTAGCAAACGAAGGAGGAGTAGGAGTTATATCATGTGCTGGTCTGGGACTGCTTTATCCTAGAGAAAAAGGTACTTATACCGAGAAATGTATTGGTGGCCTGAAGGAAGAGATTCGTAAATCACGCATGAAAACAAAAGGCATTATTGGTGTGAATGTCATGGTTGCCTTGTCGAATTATGCTGATATGGTGCGTACTGCGATTAATGAAAAGATTGATGTGATATTTTCCGGTGCCGGACTTCCGCTTGATCTGCCTTCATATCTGATTCCGGAGAGCGTAACGAAACTGGTACCTATCGTATCTTCTTCGAGAGCTGCCAGAATAATCTGTGATAAATGGCAAAAGAATTATAACTATCTGCCGGATGCGATAGTAGTTGAAGGCCCCAAAGCTGGCGGGCATTTGGGATTTAAAAAGGAACAGTTGCAAGATCAGAATTTTGCCTTGGATGTATTGATCCCTGAAGTAGTGGCGATTGCGGCCAACTATAAAGAACAGAAACATATTCCGGTGATTGCCGCCGGTGGGATTTCGACGGGTGAAGATATTGCTCATTTTATGGAACTGGGAGCTTCGGGAGTACAGATGGGAAGTATTTTCGTGACAACTCTCGAATGTGATGCTTCGGAAACTTTTAAAGAAGTGTATATTCACTCCAAATCCGAAGATGTACTTATTATTGAAAGTCCCGTTGGAATGCCGGGACGGGCTATTGACGGAGAATTCATTCATAGCGTGAATGATGGTCTGGAAAAGCCAAGGAAGTGTTCATTCCATTGCATTAAGACATGTGACTATACGAAAAGTCCTTATTGCATTATTAAGGCGCTGTATAATGCAGCCAAAGGAAATATGAAAAAAGGCTATGCTTTTGCCGGTAGCAATGCCTTTCTGGCAGAAAAAATAAGCAGTGTGAAGGAAGTAATGAATACACTGGAAAGTGAGTTCTTTTTAGCGACTCACAAACTGGCTTAATCTCTGAGACCTTGCATTTCCGTGATTGGATTTGTCCGAGTCTCTCACTATATATAAAATTAACCGCTGCTTCGAAAACAGCAAAAACAACATTTATGACATTTAAAGAATTAAATATAACCGAACCTATTTTAAAAGCAATTGAAGAAAAAGGATATACTGTGCCTACTCCTATCCAGGAAAAAGCGATTCCTGTAGCATTGGTAAAAAGAGATATATTAGGTTGTGCGCAAACTGGAACCGGAAAAACCGCTTCTTTTGCAATACCTATAATACAACATTTACATCTCAATAAGGGAGAGGGCAAGCGTTTGGGAATTAAAGCTCTGATTTTAACTCCTACGCGAGAACTCGCATTACAAATAAGTGAATGTATTGACGATTATTCAAAATATACACGTATTCGTCACGGAATCATTTTTGGAGGTGTAAATCAACGCCCACAAGTGGATATGTTGCATAAGGGAATCGATATCCTGGTTGCTACTCCGGGACGCCTGCTCGATTTAATGAATCAAGGGCATATACGATTGGATAATATTCAGTATTTTGTTTTGGATGAAGCAGACCGTATGCTTGATATGGGCTTTATTCATGATATTAAGCGGATATTACCGAAACTTCCGAAGGAAAAGCAGACTTTATTTTTCTCGGCTACGATGCCTGATACAATTATTGCGCTGACTAATTCTTTGTTGAAGAATCCGGTGAAGATTTATGTAACACCGAAATCATCAACTGTAGATTCTATAAAACAGCTGGTTTACTTTGTGGAGAAGAAAGAGAAAAGTCAGTTGTTGATTTCAATCTTGCAAAAATCGGAAGATCGGTCAGTACTTATATTCTCGCGTACAAAGCACAATGCTGATAAGATCGTTAAAATATTGGGTAAAGCAGGTATTGGCAGCCAGGCTATTCATGGAAATAAGAGTCAGGCAGCACGACAGTCTGCGTTGGGCAATTTTAAGTCGGGAAAGACGCGGGTGATGGTTGCTACTGATATCGCTTCTCGAGGAATTGATATTAATGAGCTGCCGTTGGTTATCAATTATGATCTTCCTGATGTACCTGAGACGTATGTGCATCGTATCGGACGTACAGGAAGAGCTGGAAATGAAGGAACAGCACTTACGTTCTGTTCTCAGGAAGAACGTAAATTGATTAATGACATTCAGAAGTTGACAGGCAAGAAACTAAATAGGGCTGACATTGCAATTTAAGAGCAATCCCTTACATTATTCATTAAAATATAGTATAAATTAAATATAAGTTCTATGGCAAAATCCATTACGGTAGGTAAACGTGAAAATGAAAAAAAGAGACTCGCTAAACGAGAAGAAAAACAAAAGAAAAAGGATAGTAAGAAGTTATCCAGCAAAAGCAGCTTCGATGATATGATTGCTTATGTCGATGAGAATGGAATGATAACTTCGACTCCTCCGGCTGAAAATGTAAAAAAGGAAGAGATAAATCCGGATGAAATAATTATTGCAACTCCAAAGAAAGAAGATGAAGAACCTGTTATATTAAGGGGGAGAGTTGAATTCTTTAATGAGGCAAGAGGATTCGGTTTTATTAAGGACCTTGCCGGGGTTGACAAGTACTTTTTTCATGTTAATAATGTCGTTGGCAATATCTCGGAGGGTAATATTGTAACATTCGATCTTGAACGGGGTGTGAAAGGTATGAATGCGGTCAATATCTGTCTCGAAAAGAAACCGGTGGAGAATTAAAATAAAACAAGATAAATAAGTATTGAAACTTATTTTATAAGATACATTTGCTTGAGTGCAATCTGATAAAATAAAAAAATCCCTTGAGCCTCAGAGGTCCAAGGGATTTTTTGTGCGCAAAAACAGCGTCGTGTATGAATGGTAAAATAGAGAATTAACAGGAAAAGAATACAGTATAACGTACAAAAATGGCAAGAAATAATTGTTCATTATCTCTACTATTTCCTACCTTTGTCTGCTGAGGCTGAAATATTATTAACTTTTAAACGCAGAAAACATGAAGAACTTATTGATTACGGCATTTTTTCTTGGCTTGACTTTGCGACTCTCTGCAGGGACCGGAGGAAACAATGCTGTAATTGTAGAAAAGACTACGGCAAGTCCGATGGAAAAGCCATCTGTTAATTGGCAGAAAATGGCAGATGGTATGTCAAAAGCCCTTATAAAGCATTTTTGGGGTGCAAATTTTAAAGGGTATGAGAACCGTTATTATTTCAACTATGGTAGTGATCTTTCTAATATGACTACCAATCATTATTGGCCACAGGCGCATGCTATGGATGTGATGGTAGATGCGTATATGCGTACCGGAAGCAAACAGTATCTGAATATTTATCCGTTATGGTGGGAGGGTGCACCGAAGTTCAACTTCTCAGGCAGAGCCGAAGATCCATGGTGGAATGTATTTGTTGATGATATGGAATGGATTGCTTTGGCACAGATTCGTATGTTTGAAAGCACTAAGGATACCAAGTATCTGAAGAAAGCCAAGCAGATGTACGATGATTGGATCTGGTCTACCTGGGGACCGGAAGATGAGGCTCCGTGGTTTGGCGGTATTACCTGGAAGACGGATGTGGCAAAATCTAAAAATGCCTGTTCTAATGGTCCTGCTGCTCTGATTGCTGCCCGGTTGTATAATTTCTATGATGCTATAGGCAAAACGAGGGGAAAATCAAAGCAGGCCTATCTGAATGAAGCCATCAAAATATATACCTGGGAGAAGAACAACTTGTTCGACCGTCAGACCGGGGCAGTATATGACAGCATGAATGGTGAGGGTAAGATTACTAAATGGACATTCTCGTACAATGCGGGTACTTTCTTGGGAGCAGCTCATGAACTGTATAAGATTACAGGAGATAAACAATATCTGGCAGACGCGGTGAAAGTTGCTAATTTTGTGATTGATCATTTGTCAACAAACGAAGGTGTACTCCCTGATGCAGTAGGTGGTGATGGTGGTTTGTTTCATGGCATTTTCTTCCGTTATTTTGTGAAACTGATTAATGAACCTGCGTTGGATGGTACTAATTATAACAAGTTCCGCAACTACATAACTCATTGCGCTACAGTTATGGCAGAGCAGGGAGTGAATGGGAAGACTATGTTGTATAGTGGTCGTTGGAGAAAAGCACCTGCCGATGATGAAGGTGTCGGGTTAACGTCCCATCTGACCGGCTGTATGCTGATGGAAGCTATGTGTGTACTTAAGCAGAGGTAATAGAATAAGAAAAAGAGATAAAATAAAAATCCCTTGAACTTCTGAAGTTCAAGGGATTTTTATTACTGAGTTGATAGTGGTGCCACCAATAACCGAAAATTAGTTTGTATAGCATTATTTATCAATAAGTTATATCTTTATTACGATGTTAGTCCATTGAATAAGGTTTTAACAGCTTTGCGCCGTTCGACATCAGTTTGTTTCTTGGGTACGATTCCTGAATGCAAAGATAGAATTATATTTTAGCGGTTCACATTTTTGTTTGATTTATTATTTAGATATTCTTTATTTTTGTATTGGATATATGAGCTCTTTGATTTCAGCTTTGTAGATACTGCCAAGTGAGGTTGTGTCAAAACGCTGGCACAACCTTTTT
>NZ_KV804289.1:0-69952 GCF_001811315.1 Bacteroides sp. HMSC067B03
GTTGTGCCAGCGTTTTGACACAACCTCTTTTTTTATTGTCTTCAATGAAGGGTGGATTAGTATTTTATGCTGTGCACATTGATTGCAGCCGGCTGTCCGTTGTATAGTGCTTCACAACTAATTGTCAGGAATGTAGACGAGTTCGCATTATTACAGCGAATGATGGCTTTTCCATTCTTGTCAGTGGTAACTTTAGGGTTCCAATAGATTGTACGGCGGTGGTCATTGCCTTGTCCTTTACTGATATCCGGATAATAGGGTGAATAAAATTCGATAGGTTGGGAGTAACCTTGGATTTGTGTGTTTCGAATACCACGTGACTGGTACTTCTTTTCCGGGTCCCAATTGTCGATAGTAGTGATATAGCAAATTGCATAGCTATTCTTTTTTCTATCAAAGGAAAAGGGGGAATCTAGATAACTTTTTAAGGCTTTTTCTTCAAAAGGGGAAAGTCTGGAAGTTTCCAAATGTTGTTGTAGGCTTTCATCACTTAGATAAAAAGTCTTGTCGTCATCTATTCCGGCTGTAGCTGACGGACCGTCGCAAATCATAACAGATTTTATTGCATCAATGCTTTTATCTATAAAAAGTTCTCGATCAAATATCGGATAAAGGACTCCATTTACCGTACATAGCATTGGATGACCGTTATATGACATGGTCAACAATGGAAAATCTGCATCCCAACTGGATTTTACTTGAATATTAGAATTCAGTGTCGCCATTAACCAAGGAAAATAATCCATGAATCCTCCTCCATCACGTATCTGGTCCAATTCCTTCGGTATATCATAATAGGCTCTGACAGATTGTTCAAAAGCGAGAATTTTTTTGTATTTTGTACGCTTGGCTTTCACCATAACCTGATTCAATACGTGGGCATCGTGTCCTATAATAGAATCTAAATAAAGAGAATCGGAGAGATGGCTCCACCAACTAAGAGCACTTATGTCTTCCCATTTTGGATGGAACTCTTCGTAGCTATACTTACGCAAATCAGGTGCAAAGTTACGAAAAAGTAATATGTTTGTTTTCCGATTCAACTTTTTCCCTTTCCGGCGAGTTTGGAAGATTGCACTCATGGATCCAGTAAAGGTATCCATTGGGATATGGAAAAATCCCAAAGAGTCTGTGAGAGTAAAGCCTGCTGCCGATACTGTGTCTTGTCGGGCAATAACACTTACAAGTATATCTTTCTGTTCTTTGTTTCTTAGAAAAGATGTTATCTGTCCGTGTAAGGTTAACCTTGTTTCTGGCAAATAGGCAGGCTTTTGGGGAATACTACTGATGGCTTGGCTTATATCATATTTTCTCCATCCGTGAATCATCAGTAAGATGTCTAGTGCCACTCTCCGCTTGGGGGAATGGTCTACGAAATAATATCCGGGTTGATGGATATATCCTTTCAGATCTGATGTAAGCAGCAAATCTGTATAAATCGTCTGATCGAATCGTTGGAAATCTGATTGTAAAGCGTCTCGGATGGCTACGGAAAAGTGTCCTTGTATCGGTTTACCGGTATTGTCTTTCATTGAGATATGGTATTCAATAGGTTCAAAAGGATAGTACAATGCATTGGGGGATGTGGCTGTTAACTGTAAAGATGGAGAAGGCATCACATAGCAAAAACGCTCGCATAGCGTTGCCCCATTGCTATTCATTAAAGAGAGTTGTATGACTCCTCCCGGCAATCCCTGAGTGGATAACGGGAGATGATATACTGTTTGATCTTTAAAATCAATGGTCTGATACATGAGCGGACGTCCTTGATGTGATATGAATAAAGCCAGTGTATCTTTGAGACTTGTCGAATTTCTGAGAACTTTGATGACTAATGCTTTTTCTTTAGATGTCACATTTAGCACATATCCTCTGGGTAATGCCTTTGGCAGCTGAAATGAGTATTTTTTATCTTGATAGGTCACTACAGCTTTGGCTTGTTTGTCTGTAGGGGTGTATATAAAGCATCCCATACCGTTGTGGAGGGTTGTAAATTGCGCAAGTTCTACATCATCCGGCCCATAAACAGTTCCTGAAATGCCTACTGTACCTTCTTCTTTACTTGTCGCTTCGAATGCAACGACTGAAGGTATTCCCTCTACTAATTGTCCACCTTCCGGGAAGAATCGAATCATGAAATCTTTTTCTTTTGAACGTGGACGTTGCTTCATAGATTCGTCCATTCGGTAGGTGATGATGCTCCGGTTTTCGTCTACTTCGCTCCTCCGTTTTCTATATACAGGGATCGTACGCGAGAAATATTGCTTTTCACTGAATGCCAACATCCATTTCGTATAAGCCCTAATCTCATAAAAACCGGAGAATAAGGCTTTTGTCAGTATGAATTGTCCTTCTCCTTCTCCATCCCGCAACTGTATAATTTGTCGTTCGGCAGTATTTCCTAGTTGGTCTAATAGTTCTACATAAAGTGGGGTACTGATTGGGCTAGGCTGGTTTTGCTCGGCCGTTACTACGTATGCCTTATACCATATTGTGTCTCCGATGTAGTAACTGGTGTTGTCCAAATGTAGATAGGCCTTCTCGCGTGGATATGCATCAGCGTAGGCTTGTGAACGGGCAAAGTAAGTTGCGAATATCGAATCCGCAATTTGCTGGCTATGAATTTGCACGGCTATACTTGATAGGAGGCAAAGGAGGGTGATTATGGGGCGCCGATTCATTGCGTTTTGAGTGATTAGTAATTTGAAGGTAGTGGAACGTCAAATGTTAACATAACTATACTTGTTTAGTCACGAATAGTTGCAAAATGAACAGTTGGACCATAATGACTGTGAATTGATTGTGTGTGTTCATAAGCTATATATATTTAGAGGTTTAACAATAAGTACTTATGATCTATAGTTTTACAAGAAAGGAAAAAATAATGATAATATGAAAATTCCGAGTTTAATTAGTGTTAATCTCCAGTCTATATATTACTTAATCCATTTTCAAGGCAGGTAGGTGAAAAGAGATATATTATGGGAGATATTTTAGGATTATAATTGTGTTCATCTAAAGATTTTGCTATTTTTGCAACCTAATTATTCTAATTTATCACCTTTGCTAACTAAAAAACTTTCAATATGGATACGAGTAAGATTGTTGGAGAGAAAATTAAAGCGCTCCGGGAAGATAAATCAATAAGTATAGAAGAATTGGCACAGCGTTCGGGTTTGGCTATCGAGCAGATCGAACGTATTGAGAATAATATCGATATACCTTCGCTTGCACCACTAATTAAAATAGCGCGTGTGTTAGGCGTGCGTCTGGGTACTTTTCTTGATGATCAGGATGAAATCGGTCCTGTGGTATGCCGTAAAAAAGAGGCTAAAGATGCCATCAGTTTTTCCAATAATGCGATTCATTCACGCAAGCATATGGAATATCATTCGTTGTCTAAATCGAAAGCGGACCGTCACATGGAACCATTTATCATTGATGTGATGCCGACAGAGGACAGCGACTTTGTGCTTTCTTCTCATGAGGGAGAAGAGTTTATTATGGTCATGGAAGGGGTTATGGAAATCAGTTATGGTAAAAATACCTATTTGCTGGAAGAAGGTGATAGCATCTATTATGATTCCATCGTTCCCCATCATGTACATGCTTACGAGGGACAGGCTGCTAAAATATTGGCTGTAGTCTACACACCGATTTAAAAAAATATCAGGTATCAAATATTAAGAATAATCTCATGCAATTATTTGAACGTACTCTTGGACAATGGCTGGAACATTGGGCCGAAGAGACTCCCGATAAGGAATATATCGTATATTCCGACCGTAATCTTCGTTTTACCTGGAGTCAGCTGAACCAGCGTGTGGATGATATGGCGAAAGGACTGATCGCTGTTGGTGTGGAACGTGGTACTCATGTCGGCATATGGGCAGCGAACGTGCCCGATTGGCTGACATTGCTGTATGCCTGTGCCAAGATTGGTGCGGTATACGTCACAGTAAATACGAATTATAAGCAGTCTGAACTGGAATATCTTTGCCAGAATTCTGATATGCATACACTTTGTATCGTTAATGGCGAAAAGGACAGTGACTTTGTGCAAATGACGTACACGATGCTTCCTGAATTGAAAACCTGCGAACGCGGTCATTTGAAGAGTGAACGTTTCCCATATATGAAGAACGTGGTATATGTCGGTCAGGAAAAACATCGGGGAATGTATAATACGGCTGAGATATTGCTATTGGGGAATAATGTGGAAGATGACCGTCTGACTGAACTCAAAAATCAGGTAGATTGCCATGATGTGGTAAATATGCAGTATACATCAGGAACTACCGGTTTTCCGAAGGGAGTGATGCTGACTCATTATAATATTGCCAACAACGGTTTTCTGACTGGTGAACACATGAAGTTTACGGCTGATGATAAACTTTGTTGTTGTGTGCCGCTGTTCCATTGTTTTGGAGTGGTGTTGGCTACGATGAACTGTCTGACTCATGGTTGTACGCAAGTGATGGTAGAGCGGTTTGATCCGCTGGTAGTGCTGGCGTCCATTCATAAAGAACGCTGTACGGCCCTCTACGGGGTGCCTACTATGTTTATTGCCGAGTTGCACCATCCGATGTTTGATCTGTTCGATATGTCTTGTTTGCGTACTGGCATAATGGCCGGTTCGTTGTGTCCGGTTGAACTGATGAAACAGGTAGAAGAAAAGATGTATATGAAGGTTACCAGTGTATACGGACTGACAGAAACAGCTCCCGGTATGACTGCAACCCGCATCGATGATTCGTTTGATGTACGTTGTAATACGGTAGGACGTGACTTTGAATTTACTGAAGTCAGAGTAATTGATCCCGAAACTGGAGAAGAATGTCCGGTAGGTGTGCAGGGAGAAATGTGCAACCGTGGATATAATACGATGAAAGGATATTATAAAAACCCGGAAGCTACGGCTGAAGTGATTGATAAAGATAACTTCTTGCATTCGGGCGATTTGGGTATTAAAGATGAAGACGGAAATTACCGGATCACCGGGCGTATCAAGGATATGATTATTCGCGGTGGTGAAAATATCTATCCGCGTGAAATTGAAGAATTTCTTTATAAGCTTGATGGAGTAAAGGATGTTCAGGTAGCAGGTATTCCCTCTAAGAAATATGGTGAAGCGGTTGGTGCATTTATCATCTTACAGGAAGGAGTGGAAATGCATGAGTCAGATGTACGTGATTTCTGTAAGAATAAGATTTCCCGTTATAAAATACCGAAATATGTCTTCTTTGTGAAAGAATTCCCGATGACAGGTAGCGGTAAAATTCAGAAATTCAGATTGAAAGACCTTGGACTGCAACTTTGTAAGGAGCAGGGGATAGAAATTATTTAAATGAAGAACTAAAAATGAAGAATGAAGAATTGCTATGCAGCATATAGCGCAGCTGATTCTTCATTCTTCATTTTTAGTTCTTCATTCTTAAATGAAATCGTCTCCCAGTTGCATCTGGGCGTCATTTACATACTTGCGGATGGAATGTTCTTCGTCTTTACGGCAAATTAGCAGGACATTGTCCGATTCAGCTATCAGATATCCTTCCAGTCCATCGATTACGGCGAGTTTACCTTTAGGGAGTACGATCATATTATCTTTTCCATTGTATATCAAAGAATGGCTTTTTAACGTTACATTGCCTTCCCGGTCTCTTTCTGACAAATCGTAGAGTGATCCCCATGTGCCCAGATCAGACCATCCAAAGTCGCCCAAAGATACATATACATTGTCTGCTTTTTCCATGATGCCGAAGTCGATGGAAACATTGGGACATGCAGGGAAGTTTTCTTCAATAAATGCTTTTTCTTTGTCGGTGGCATAGATGTTTTTTCCTGGTGCCAGTTTGGATGCTAATTCGGGAAGAAGGATTTCTGTGGCTTTTATGATAGTATTGACATTCCACATGAATAATCCGGAATTCCAGTAAAATTCACCGCTTTCTACGAATACTTTTGCCAATTCCAACTCCGGTTTCTCGGTGAATGTCTTTACTTTGTAGAAGCCATCGCCAGTTGGTTCGTCAATTTGTATATAGCCATATCCGGTTTCAGGTCGGTTGGGTTTGATTCCCAATGTCAGTAACTTCTCAGAGTGAGAGACGAATCCCAATCCTTTAATGATTGCGGCACGAAATTCTTCTTCCTTTAAAATCAGATGATCTGAGGGGGCAACTACGATATTCGCATTCGGGTTTAAAGCACGGATATGATAGGCAGCCCATGCGATGCATGGAGCCGTATTTCTTCTTGCCGGTTCCAATAATATCTGTTTCTCATCCAATTCGGGAAGTTGTTCCTTTACCAGATCGGCATACATTGCATTGGTAACAATAAGAATATTTTCGGTCGGGATTACTTTTTGAAAGCGGTCGAAGGTCTGTTGCAGGAGTGAACGACCGGTTCCGAAGAAGTCAAGAAATTGTTTGGGCAATGTTTTGCGGCTAAACGGCCAGAAGCGGCTACCGATACCACCACCCATAATCACGCAATAATTATCCATGTTTGTCATGATAGTGACTCTATTTTTAAATGTTTTTGCTAATGTACGGTTTATTCTCTAAATACAGAAGTCTTTGGGGCATGTTTTATTATTTTTTGCTCCTTTTTTTACTCAAACTATTGTGGAATCAAAATATTGTCGTATCTTTGCACCGCAATTGAGAAATCAAGCATGCCCAGATGGCGGAATCGGTAGACGCGCTGGTCTCAAACACCAGTGGATTCACTTCCATCCCGGTTCGACCCCGGGTCTGGGTACAAGAAAGAAAGCTAAGTATTTGATAATTCAATACTTAGCTTTTTCTTTTGCTTGAATTTTCCCCACATTTTCCCCACACGTGCAAAAAATATAGCAGTAAGTCATTATTTCTTTTGGTTGAACGTAGTAAATAAGTTACCTTTGAAAAGAAATAAAGCCTATTAAATAAAAGTAATGGAACAAGGTGTTTGGCAAGAAATAGAACTGTTGTACCAGAAGTTTCAAAAACTTGGTATCAGTGAAGCGGTGGACTATGACAAGTACTACCTTTATTCTCTCATTACCCATTCCACAGCCATAGAAGGCTCAACGTTGACCGAACTTGATACGCAGCTTCTCTTTGACGAGGGAGTAACAGCGAAAGGGAAACCGCTTGTGCATCATCTGATGAATGAAGATTTGAAGCAAGCGTATGAACTTGCCAAAACTGAATCAGGCAGTCTTGTACCTATAACTCCTGCTTTTCTGAAAAGGTTGAATGCAATGTTGATGCGTACTACTGGCAGCGTTCACAGTGTGTTGGGCGGCTCTTTTGATTCTTCTAAAGGAGAGTTCCGTCTATGTGGTGTTACGGCTGGTGTTGGTGGACATTCTTATATGAACTATTTGAAAGTTCCTGCTAAGGTGGATGAGCTTTGTGCGATTCTTCAAGAGAAGCAAAAAAAAATGGGAACACTTCGAGAACAATACGAATTGAGCTTTAATGCCCACCTTAATTTAGTAACTATTCATCCGTGGGTGGATGGCAACGGAAGAACGGCTCGATTACTGATGAACTACATCCAATTTTGCTATCACCTTTTTCCGACCAAAATATTTAAAGAAGATAGAGAAGAATATATTCTTTCCCTGCGCCAATGTCAGAATGAAGAAACTAATCAGCCGTTTTTGGACTTTATGGCAAGGCAGTTGAAGAAATCACTTTCTATAGAAATTGAACGATTCAATGTATCACGAAAGAAAGGGTTTAGTTTTATGTTCTGATACTATATAAAACAAGGATTGCTATTTATGAGTTTATGGTAAACTTGCATGTGGGAAAGTTTGAACATTCATAGAAAGTGCCGTACTTGCCTTTCCTCAAAATGAGATGTCCTCCGCATTGAGGACAAACACCTTGATTTATTAGGCGTGAACTTCTGTATTGCCGAGCCTTTGCGTTATGCTTATGCTGTTTTAGTTTCTCTTTATCAGCGATTATGCGATTCTGGTTAATTGTCTGTATTATCCAATTTATGGTCTCCTGATTAAGAACAGCAGTTCTGTATTGTAATATAGCACGTTTTAGATTATATCTGTTTACAACTATGTTATTGTCAGCATGCACTTTTAATTCCGCACTGTTATTGAAAACGACAATTGGAATAAAAAGTATATCCGTTGAACATTTGAGCAAATGATGCAAAAATCTTACATGTCCAGCGTTTTGTTTTATCGGATTGTAAAATTGATGTTTACTTTTATAGATGGTTTGCGTCCAGTATTCACCGTTCTCTCTGCCCAAAATCCAACCTTTATATCCCTTTGTTTCAATTACAAAGACACCATAAGGTGAAACTGCAATATGGTCAATTTGTGTTGAATATCCGTTACTTTCGAATAGTAAATCATTAAAAACAACATACTCTTCTGGTAACTCTTGAATCTTGTTATTCACAAGTTTTTCAGAATACTTGCCTTTCCACATTGGCATCTTCAATTTAATAAAGATTACCACTGCAAAAAAGATAACGGTGATGGCAATATGCATATTACTGATTTAATAGATTCTTTTTATCCATCTTTTACTTGATTCAAATCCCCATTGAACATGCCATCTTCTTCCTGTTACTTTATCTAACAAAAGAAATTGATATATATTTTTTGTTGGATATAATTCAAATGTTCCACAGCCTGTACCAAGAGATAGGTCTTCGTTATTAAGGGTTGCAGAACCTTCTTTATCATCATCCAAAGACCATTGTACAATTTCTATTTTCCCCGTCATTGTATCTAATTGCAGAAAATTATATATATTTTCTGTTGGATATAGTTTGTATCTATCAAGTCCATGCATACGAAAATCTATATCTTCTACAATAGCATGTATTTTAATCAAAGTAGAATCATTAACTGTTTTGGTATGTGAAATGGAACTTTCATTTTGTGCAAAAACACATAATGGAATTAAAAATAAATAAAAAATAATCGTAAGTTTCTTCATAGGTAAATCATTTAAGTGATTAAAATTAAGGGTAATAGTATAGCTATTACTGTATTTATTTCTTCCTATTTACATCCCATTTGAAAGTATAAATATAATCTCCGATGGGAATGTTTACAATCAAAATCTTACCTTTTTTCCTTTTAATATTCATATAGCCAATAATAGCTTCATCGGGATAAATAGTTGTGGTTTTTAAATATCCTTGTTCACGTATAGTTCGGTCATTATCCATCATTTGTCCTAATGTAAGCATTTGATTGGTAGATGCGACATTTGCTTGGTATGCTGCATTAGCGTCATAATGATTGGTTATGGTAGTGTAAGCATAACCATTAGAAGAATAAGACGTAGAATAGGATGTTGAATATCCTGCTGTTCCTGCATTAATGCCGGCAGAGATTCCATATAATGCCATAGCCCATGCTTGTGAGCGTTTTATTTTTTTTTGATATTCTTCATTTGTATATACTTCAAGTTTTAAAGTATCATCTTTTTTTGTTAGTAGATTAGAGTGTACGCTATCAGGTTGGAATACAATTGGGGTTTCACTTAAATTCTTGATAAAAATATCCAAGTGATAGTATTTTCCATAATCATCTTTTTCCTCAAAGCATGAAAGACCTACAACAAAATCATTTTTGTTTAAATAAGCCCAAAATTTTCCATCATTATATTCTGTCAGGATAGAATCGTTTTGGGGGTATATGAATGTTTGGGCTTTACATATGGTTGAAAGCAATAAAAATATTACCACGCATATATTCTGTTTCATATCAACTAACTGTTTTAATTATACACCTCCAGCTGCCACAAGGACTTTATAATATCACGAAGCGTGGAACTGTAATGCCACCTCTTTGAATGAAGGTCCTGAGAAAACCTTTGTGTACAGATGTAACAATAGCAGCCCACGCTATAGCGTGAGAACCACTATGCTATTCTTGTACACGTTTGAAAGTTTCTCAGGTTTTCATTCGCAAGAAATAAGCATAACGCTTCTTCTAAATTCTAATATGTCTTGGAAAGAGTAGCCTCAATCCGCTTACAAAGATATGCAATTTTATTGAGGTACAATCAAATACTATCAAGATTACATTCTGAATCCTCTACTTTTTCTTGGTTCTTCTGCTGATTGTCGCAAACCATGCCTTAATTTTTCCCATTGCTCTTTGAACCATTCACCTATCGGCTGCCTGTTTATAGTTAGCACTAATTTGTTTTCATCAACCGAACTCTTCTCTATCTTGAAAACATCATTCTTGATTTCAAATCTTCGTCTATGCTCTTCGGAATAGATTTTTCCATTACACCTGATAGCTTCTTTTTTGGTCAAAAGACTGTTTACCATATCTTTGGTAAATCCGATGGCATAGCAAAGCTTTTCCATTCTCAACATCTCTTTGAGCAATGGAAACCAGTTGAATGCTTTTTCAAGAATGGTGTTCAATCGCGATATTTCCTTGTCTTTGGCTTCAAGCTCTTGATTATGTATTCCTTGCAGGTTACGAATCTGCTTGCCATGCTGTTCCTGCATTTGTTGTATCTTGGCTTTTAATTCATCAATACCTTTGTCACGCTTGGCAATTTCATGATGTAAATTCTCGTTGGTTTGTTCCAAATCTTTCAATTTACCGCTGCCGAAAAGAGAACCGACACCGCTGGTTATGGCAGTGGCTACATCGGTAGCTGCACTTTTGAGTTTGTCCGTGCGTATCTCTGCTTTTACCTGTTTGAGTTCCTGCTCGGCAAGGCTTACCTGTTGTTCCTTGTGTCGCTTGGTTTCCTCTATACGTTGCAGTTCAGCTTTCTGCTTCTCTATGATGAAATCGTTTCGTTCCAAATGCTCCTTACCCGTGACAGCTTTTGCCTGACCACGTTCCATCAGGAGAATATCGGAAGCCAAGGTCTGCATGGTTGCCATATCCTCGTCATTGAGCTTTCGGCTCTTTCCGGTTTCATGGTTCATCCAGTCGAATACGATATGAGCATGATAGTTCGGTTTGAACCATCTGTTTCCGACTTGGAAGCTCTCTTTGTCTTCTGCTTCCGGCTGACCGTTCAGCCAATGCCCTTCGTCTTTGTGCAGGAAAATTTGTAGCGGAGTGATACCCCAGCGTCTTTGGCACTCTTCACCGAATTTGCGTACATCAGCCAGTGTGGTGTCCGGTCTGATAAGCAATACTCCTTCACGGATGGGTGAACATCCCGCCACCTTGATAATTTTTCCATTCTTTCCCTTGCGTTCCCTTTCCTTTTCCTGCATGGCACGTCCGGTCTTTTTCTTGACCATTTGCTTGATATTGTTATAATGAGTTTGCAGTTCGGGAGTGCCGAAGTCGGGGTTTATCCACTGTTCGTTATCGGTGGAAAGTTCGGGAACGACATAGATTCTGGACTCCCCGATATTACGCATATACTCGGCAGTCCTTCGGTTGTGCGCCTCGCTCGATGCGATTCTGCAAGGCTTGATATGTATGCTTGATTTTGTTGCCATAGCTTCTTTTCTTTGTTTGCAATTGATTATTCTGCTTGCTTTCGCAGAGGGGTTCTTAGGGGTAACCCATAAGCGGAGATTGCAAAGAGAGGGTCACTCTTTGCTCGGGGTTCTCAGGGGTGAAACGCCCTGAGTGGGTCATTAGGGCAAAGCCCTAATCCCCTCGGGAGAGCCCACAACTACGAAAGCGGAGCGTGTAGTTATAGTGGGCTATAACCGAAAGCCGTTTTTCTTTTTCGGTGACTGGCTGCTCACTTCTTTGACGGATTGGAGCTGCCCTTTTTTCTCAGCCTGTTTCTGTAAGTATTCGTTCAAGTCCTTGCATCCGCTGTAAGTCTGTGAAGCGTCACGGATGTATTGGTCTCTGCCGTATTCCTTGCGGATTTGTTGGAGGGCTTCCATGCCTGCATGGTCGTTATCAAAAAAAAAGTGGATGCGTTCGTAGCTGCCCAACGGATAGAGAGCTTTATTCACATTCGATACGGAATTTAATACGATATAGTCCTGTCCGTCCAACTCCGGATAATTTGGGCAGCTCTCCTGTCTCAATGTCAGAAAGGAGAGGTAGTCCATAAATCCCTCGAACACATAACAGGTATTCCTCGCTTTCCCAGACTGTCTGATGTGGGAGATTTCCTTTGGAGCGATGCAGCCCTTGAAATAGCGGTTGCGAACCTCAAACCCACCCGAAGCATTGGGAAAGGCGATGGCAAAGTACCGCTTGCCGTTGTGGGTGAAACGGGCTTCACTACATTCTCTTTTCGCCAGTTCTGTATTTATTCCTCTACCTTGTAAGTAGGCAAGCAGGGCAGGAGATGACAGCGGAACAATCTCCAACTGTTGGAAGCTCGGCTCAGAAGAGCTTTGCTTGCCAAAAGAAAAAGATACCGGGCGCACGTGCGGTGTCTGCTCTGCTATCCGTTTCAAGATGTAAGGTACATGGTCGGTAGCGTACAGATGTGCAGCTAGTGCAATGATGTTTCCGCCCTTTCCCAAACCGAAGTCATACCATTGTTCACGTTCGGTATTCACTTTGAACGATGCTTCACTCTCTTCCCGAAACGGAGATTTGTACCAAAGGTTGATACCTTGTTGTTTTACTGGTGAATAACCCAAACTGTGCAGGTAGTCGGCTATTCGTATGCTTTTAGCTTCTTCTATTGTCATTTTCTTGCGGATTTGTTGGTGAATGAAAAAATGATGATTTGATGAATTTGGAATTTAACACACTGTTAAACAGCGTTATATCGGCTCATCTTTTTCTCATCAGATTGCTTGCCAAAAGAGAAATGATGTTTTCTTTTTTCATCAGCAATCGTTGTTGATGAGTGTTTGATGAATACATATCTATCTGTAAGGCAATATATTACTTCCCTTATTCATCATTTCATCAAAATAATTAGATAGCGGTCAGTTGTTCTTTCGTTACCGTATAAAACCGACCAGTTTTCCTTTTCGGCTCATAGTGGCACTCACGATGGGGTGCGAACTCATAAGCGGTGTAGGATAGCGAATTGTGTGCGGAAGTAAGTTTCCATACTTCCTGCACAACTTTCCTCACTTGATACTTTTCAACCTTGACCTGTGAATAGAGTAGCAAGGTTACAAGGTCGTTCAGGCAGAATGATACGCTTTCCACGTTCATGTTCGACATGATGTCAAGCAACAACTCGGTCATTTCTATTTCCAGTCGGTTGCGGTTGCTTCGGATTATTTTCTGCAAGGCTGCGGTATGTGTCAGTCTTGGGTTGAACCACATACGGCTTTCCTGTGTTGTGGATAGTTCCCTTTGGGTCAGGAAATAAAGAAATGCGGGTATTTCCGCTTTTAGCTTTTGCAGAAAGTTGGTATCATCACTCTGCAACGGCATTATCTTCCGCACCCAGTAGCGTGTTTCTCCTGCGTCTATGAGTATGGGCAGATATTCGTTGTTGGAACATAGCACGAACTTGGCGAAGAAAGCAATCTCCGTTCGGTCTTTGCCTTTGGCTTCCACCTTGTAGGTGAAAGTGGTGCTCAGGTTTTTCAACCGTTCGCTGTCTTCCCTGCGGTTGAGCAAAACTTCGTCCACAACGATTAGCAGCTTTCCTGCCCAGTCGGAATTGAATTGGCTGCGGAAATCTTCGTTGGTGTTGAAAGTCACGTTGTTCTCAAACACGGCTTTCAGGAAGTTCAAGAACGTGCTTTTGCCTGTGTTGCGTTCTTCTGAAACAAGTAGGACAATAGGCAGCTTCTGTGTCGGCTGTAGATACAGCAGTTGCATATAGTCCATACCCAGCTCGTATTGTTCCCCGAAGATGTGTCGCATCAAGGATTGGATGTGGGAGAAGTCCCCCTGCTGCGGTTTATGCTCTATAGGCTCGTAAAGGTTCAAAAATCCCTCAATCTCCTTTTGGTAGTTCAAATGGTTGGGAACGGTGCAAAAGCCGTCATACTTGGGGACGGTGGCAAGATAGTTCTTTCCATAGTCCTGCCGTAATGTGCTGTTGTTCCATACGACACGTTTCTTTTCATAACCGCCATTAGCGCATGGCTGATTGACCACCTTGTATAAAGTTGTTCCTACGCGCATATATTCTTCCTCCTTCATAGGCTTAGATTAAAGGGTTGTGTTCACCTAAAATTCTCTGAATGTCGGATTGTCGGTATCTGACCTTGTTTCCAACCTTTACAGGCTTCAGATAGTTTTTCTTAGACCAGTGCCAGAGTGTGGTATCACAAACACCGCACATCTTTTTCACTTCCTCTTTGGTTAGATACTTCTCCTTTCTTGCTTCCGCAATGGCGGTAGAAAGTTCATGCTTCGCACGGCTGATTAATTGGTTGGAGAATAATAGCAAATCTTCTCCTGTTACTTCCAACTTGATGTTGCCGTTCCCGTTTTGGATAATTGCCAATAAATCTGTCATAGGCTTCTTGAAACTGCCGGTTGTAAGACTTCCCGTTTCGGCAGTATTATAAACGAAAAGCCACTACCCCGATTAGGATAGTGGCGCAAATATATAATGAAAATCAATCGTAAAACAATGATATTCAATTCGTTAAATTCGTAAAAATGAAAAGCGAATTAAACGAGTTTCAATTGGATAGATAGGCTTTCAATTCCTCGATGGCTTCATGGTCTTCACCAATGTCTTTTACCAGTTTCTTGCTGTTTCCAAGTGGTGAAATGAGATTTTTGTATGCTTTCTGGATGCCTCTTTCGTGGACGATTTCTTGTTCCTTGAACTGCTCGTGCAGTGCGTTTCTGAAAGTCTTGATGGGACACTTCCGCATGAAGCGGTATTCCACCAGTGCGATAAACAGCCGTGCTATATCTGTTTCCGTAGCATGGGTTTTCAATCGTGTGCCAATTCTTTCAATCAGTATGTCATGCCTTTCTATCAGAAGTTCTGGCAACGTGCGTGTGTCGGCTTTGCGTCCTGCGGTCTTTGGCTGTTCTTCCTGCAACATATCTGTTTCTTCCTCGTCCATGTCTTCATCTTCTTCTATTGCCCATTCCACAAGAGAGTTTTCCTCAATGGCTTTCTGTTGCTTCCTGAATACTTGCCAGTCCTCTTTGGTTCTCATGCCATTGGCGATGCTTTTTCTGATAATGAATTTGACCATGCCGGAAACAAGCCATTTGTATAAGGTGGGAATATCCTTTCTTTTGGTCAGTTCCTCACCCTGTTCCACCATGCACTCATAGCTTCGTCCGTAATAGAGCCATGCAAGCATGGCAGGAACAATGCTTCTCTTGTTCGGGGTATGAAACTCATTCACTATTTTCTCGGCAAGGTCTGATTGTAAAAGAACATTTTCCAGTTCCTCGAAATCAGGGTTTCTATCATCGCCTATTCTCTTGCGTGCTGCTTCTTTATATTTCGGAACAAGCCTTACAGCCGTATTGAAAATATTGAAGAACCCTTTGAACTTCTTGTCGTTCATTTCTTCTACGAAATCGGCATATTCATCCGGATGGCTGTCGAGCCATTCCTTTATCAGTCTTTTGAAATTGTCATATTCCTGTTGTCCCATACAAGTATCAGTCTAATAGTTTTACAAGGTCTTTCTTCATTTCTTCGTCAATATCCCTGTATCGTCTGAAAGCCTTGCTTCCCTCCTTGTGTCCCGACAGTGCGGAAACAAGGTTCGGGTCTTTCACTTTTTTATAGATATTGCCGATAAAAGTACGTCTTGCCAAGTGGCTGCTTGCCACTTCATAAATCGGTCGTTTGATTTCGTTGTGCGTCAACGGATCTAAGATTGTTACGATGCGGTCAACTCCAGCCAACTTGAATATCTTTTTTATGGCGTCATTGTACTTTTGTTCGGATATGAACGGCAATAGTTTCCCCTCATATTCTTTGTAGCGTTCAAGGATTTCTTTCGCTTTGTCGTTAAGTGGAACACGTACCGTAACCGGATTCCCCTCTTTGGTTTTCTTGGGAATATACTCTATGGCTTCATTGACCACATTTAGTTTGGTCATTCGGTACAAGTCGCTCACTCTGCATCCTATCAGTGTCTGAAATATGAATATATCTCTCTGTATTGCCAGTTGTGGGGTAGCTGAAAGGTCGGCATTGAAAATTCTATCTCTCTCTTCAAGTGTTATATAATAAGGTGTACCGTATGTACATTCTTCTATTGGGAATTTGTCGAAAGGTCTGTTTGTGGTACGCTTGTTATCGAAGCACCACAGGAAGAATGTGCGTATTCTTGAAAAACAGTCTATCAGCGTGTTCTTGCTTCTGGGCTGTGGTGTCCTCTTTTCGGGAATGGCTTCATAAATGCTCGGGTAAAGTTCATAATACTGGTATTCGTTCTGAAAGAAATCCCACATATCCCGAAGCGTGTCAGGTGTTACCAAATCCACGTCAAAGATAAAGCCCTTTTGTCCTCTCTTTGTAGCCCTTACATATAGTTCATAACGCAGTAAGGCTCTTTTGACAACCCGGAAATTTTTCTTTCGTACTTCCGACAAAGGGTGCTTGTTTAGAAATTCATCGAATAGTTCTCCAATGGTAGGCTTGATAACCACTTCCTCCGGCAAAAAATATTTTTCAGGATGGTAAAATTTATCAAGTGTTGTTTTTAGCCATTCTTTGTCTATTGCTTCCTTTTCTTGTTGATATACCTTCTCGATATAGGTTTTCAACTGGCGTATCTCTTCATTTATATGGGTACGCATTTCTTCATTGCAGACAGCTTTCGTTTTTACACATTCGTCTTTATCATCCCATAGATTGGGATTGATGGCTAACTGAGTAGGAGCAACGGAGTCTAACTGCCTTCCGTTTCTAAAACGGACATAGATTGTAGCCATGGATTCTGTATCATATCGCTTGGCTGCTTTTTTAATGATAAAGGTTACTTTCATAGACTTTCAGGTTGAATTTTACTCTGCTGCAAATATAGATATTTTCCCCACATTTTCCCCACATCTGCTAAATATTTTGCAATTCGATTAACTTGGATTAAAATTTAATAGAATTGTAATATATTGAAATACAGTGTAATTGCGGCGTTTTCCCGCATTTTTCTTTTTACCCACATTTTCCCCACTTTAATTATTTCAAATGCGGGTCTGGGTACCACGAAAAGCTAAGAATTGAGTAATCAATTACTTAGCTTTTTTGTTATAGGGCATTTCTTTCTAATGTGCACTATCAGAAGTTTCCCGATATTTTCTATAGACTGTGTTATTTGCAGCAAAAATACTAAAAAGGTGCAATTCACTTTTACGATGAATTGCACCTTTTCTTATCTCTCAGTATCATTTATCCCTTACCTACCTTTATCCAGGTTGCTTTCTTCCATAGCCATTCTAATGGACCCTGACGATGTGAACGAAGCCACCAATTGCAGAAAAAGTATTGTATAAAGAATACACTTACACCGATAAGAATACATGCTGTAATGCCTGTATGCAGATAAAGTCCTAATCCCCAGTTGTAAAACAAGAACCCTCCGATTAAAGATTGTGACAGGTAGTTGGTCAAGCTCATGCGTCCATAAGGTGCAAATTTATGAAGAACATTCTTAAGGGTTGTCAGGTAATAAACCAGTATGATACCTGCAAACATGATTCCTGTAAATGCAATATTTGACAGTGACTTGCATAGAAGGACAGAAGGTACAAGTAGTGCTTCGCGACTTATAAAGTCGGGGAGTATATTTATCAAACCATAAATGGGGAAAAAAGCGGTAACGGCTATGATGAATACTTTAATCCAGATTTTTATATTCTTTTCTGAATAGAGAAACGCGTTGCTACGCCCAATTATCATACCTACCATAAACAGACCGGCGGTTTGAGTAACTCTTCCGTGTAATAGCATCCAACCCATATTGGCAACATTACCCGTCCATATGGCAGTTTTGCACATTTCGAGGAAAGAACCTTCTTTTTGAGCAGCATTGACTAACTCCCAGTATGGAGCATCAAGATCAGCATTGATAATATAGTCGGGGTTGATGAGTGCATAAATTATTTGTCCCAACTCAATAGGCTGCAGGAGAAGAATAACTGCTATGATTGTGACTGTGCGGGTAGAAAGCCGACAGACTGCGATCAATACATAGCCCAACAATGCATAGAGTATCAATATTTCACCGGGAAATAGGGCAGAATTGATGCAGGCTATAAAAAGAAGTAATACTAACCGCCAGGCAAATCGACCACGAAAATCTTTTCCTTTTTGTTTTTGTGAGTTGTCTTGAATAAAAAAGCTAAATCCAAAAAGCAATGCGAAAATGCAGTAGGCTTTACCGGAGAAGGTAAAAAACACACTGTCCTAGATTACTCTGTCTGTAAATATCAGAAAGTTGCAGGTTTCTTCCGGAAAGCTATTAAGACTGAACCGTTCGATAAAATGGATAAGAGTAATCCCCATTACGGCAAAACCACGTAATACATCTGCTATTTCGATACGATTATTACTGGGTAGTGTACTAGATAAGTGCATACTTTTTAGAGTTATAATGTTAACATGTTTTTTATTTCAGATGCAAATTTAACGTACGCCCTCCATATTTCAGGAAAAATACTGTTCAATAAAGAACAAAATATGACCTTCAGGGGCTTTGTAGCATCTTGGAAAAGGCAATGTTTTATAGTTGAACCATGCTATGTTGGTTTTATCAAATAGAAACAACTGGTACTGAATACATTTCTTATGAAAGGAATATGTGCGATTATTCTGTTTAGTTTGCGTGGGGCTAGTCCAAATTTAATTTTGTAGTGCGGGTTGATGAAGTATAACTGTTCATTGATGATTTGATAGCCAGTCTGTTTTACTGTTTTTCGCAGCATTTCTATTGTACATCTGGTCTGTTTGATGGTTAGCAATTCTTGGATCGTGCTTTCTTGTTCACTGAAGATTCTCAAAATTCCTTGATATAAAATGCGAGGTAACAGATGGATAAATGGCATATGAGAGATAACTTTACTTCGTGCAATCTGCTGATGACCGCCAAATGGCATTTGCCAGGCAGGAAAAGCGATGAAGATAACACCGTTGGGAGATAGATAATTCTTTAAGCTGTGCAGAAATAACTCTTTGTTGTCGATGTGTTCTATTACATCATGTATGAGGATAAGCGGGAAATGTTTCTGTAAATCATTTAATAAGAAGATATCAGAAGCAATAAAAGTTCCTTTTTGCTTTTTGGTAATGAAGAAGTTTTTTGCCTGTTCAATTCGCGAGACGGCAATATCGATTCCAATGGTGTCACAACCTAGTTCAGCGAAAGGAAGCAGATTTCCTCCTTCGCCACATCCTACTTCCAATACCTTGTTTGGCAGGTTGCCGATATTCTTTTTTATATAAGGTATATAATAATTTCTCGTAGTGTGAGCTTGTTCCTCAAAATAACGTTCGCGGTTTGTATGTCGTTCCTGCATTTGATTTGTCAATTGTTTCTAGGGTTTCTATAGTTATGATTCACGATCGGCCAGAAGACTGCATGACAGAATGACTTTTTACCAGGAAAAACGAATACCTACAGGAACGGTGAACGTAACCGGATGTTCTTTTCGGATGGTACGCAATGAACTTCCATCGGGAATATAATAATTGATAGTTGGTTCTATGTAGATGCTGGTATGGGGTGTAAACTGATATTGTACACCTGCGCTTGCATTGACTGACCATTGTAAAGGCGCCTCTAATGTCTGATAACCTAAATTAATGGGTACACTGTCTGTTACATGGGAAGTATGCAGTGTACTTTTTAACGGGATCTCCATTTGGAAACCGGCTGTCGAGTAGAATGAGAGCCGTTTGTAATTTCCAAGTCGGTAAGAAATACGGAAAGGGATACCGATATAATGGAGCTTCTGTGTTTCCTGAATGCGGTATTCTTTTCCTGTGGTGAACTCTGATTTTAGATAGGTATATTGCAGTCCGGTTTCTATGCTCCAGTGGTGGCTGAGTTTTTTGTTGAATGAGAGCCCGAAAGTGATAGGGGTATCATGATGCTGATGTTCTATAATCCTTCCACTATTGTTCTTGGCAATTGTCATTAGCGTCAGCGAATCACCTAAAGTCCCTTCTTGATGGCGGGTGTTTAAATAGTCATAATATTCTTCCCAGGTATTGACTTGTTGGGGGAGCCCACTTTCCAAACCGTCAGAGTGTGGTGTTGCTATCAACTTATATAGGTTTTGTGCCAGCTGAGGCCCAACTGACCCTGCCAACATTATTTTCCATTTTCCTGCTTTCTTCTTTGGGGGTGAGGCAAATTTTCGGCTTGAATATGAGAAGGCAATCGTTTGGTCTGTAGGCTCCCATATAAAAGACGGTTTTACGGCAGGCAGTTTATCTGCCGGGTCTTTTCTTTCAGAGATGGCAGATGATATTGTTGCGGCTGTGTCTGATGCCAATCGGGGAAGATTTGTTAAAGTGATATTATAATGCTCCTCTTCTTTGTAATGGGGGATATATCTGGAAGAAATTGTATTTTCATTTTCCGGCTTCTTCTCTATTTTCGATTTCCGGATAACATTTTTCGCCCAATGATTAGTTTTAGTATCTCTTCTTTTCCAGTCCAAATAGTCATGTATCATTGGGAAAAGGAACAAAATCACTAATATGAGAATCTGTTTGTAATCAGAAATCATCTTTTTAAGTAATCCTTTTGCCCTGAATAATTGGGAAGAGGAGGAATGCGGAGCTATATTCAGCAGTTTTCCTATTTCCTTGTGAGACAAACCTTCCAATATTGCCAGTTTGAATACTTTGCTATATCCTTCCGGTAACTTCTCGACCATTTCTGCTATCTTATCATAAGGAATGGAATCAGATAATGGAGGATTATCGACAGGTTCCTCTTCTTCCGCAATGTCTGATAGGGAAATAGAAGTGTTTGCGCTATTTTGGTTAAGATATCTTAGTGATATATTCTTCATGATTGCCCCCATCCAACTTTCCAGTTTCTCAGGGGTACGCAGTGAATCAATCGAAGTGAAAATGACAATGAATCCGTCGTGTAGGAGATCTTGTGCGATTTGTTTGTCTGGCACATAATGAAGGCATATTTTCATCATCTTGCCCGAATAAGTTTTATAAAGCAGGCCCAAAGCCAGCTCATCGCCTTCTTTACATAAATCTACAAGTTCTTTTATATCCATGTGCATGTATTATTTTAATATGATGGATAGAAACCCGAAAGACTGCATGACTCTTTCTGTTTTAACATTTATAATATGTGGCAACATGTTGGATACAAAGAAGTGAGACGCTTAGTTACTTCATGATTTTTAGCGGTTTAAGAGTCCGTTCTCATCAAATAATAGAACTTTACCGCCAGTAATTTACTTTTTTGTGGGCTATACATTTTTTATTTCCCGGCAAACTGCTAACTTTATCTCAATATTATAATAATGCATGGAACAGCGGTTGCGCTATCATTGAAATTCTTGTTTATGAGTAAATACAAATTTATAGAAGAAAAAGTAGAAACAATGTCTCTGCCGGAGCTCAGGGTATTCTTGAATATACTGAAGAATAAATCTCAGGAATTGATGTCAACACTGGAGATAGCGGGGAGGATAAAGGACCTGGAGATTGTTTATAAGTCTATTCAGAAACTGACAAATCGTGCTTCTGAATTTGACGGAGGCTCTTTTCTTATATTGGTGGTTGGACCTGTGAAATCGGGAAAATCTACTTTAGTCAATCTGATAGCACACGCTCATGTCAGCCCCACTCATTTTCTGGAGTGTACGGTGCGTCCTTCTATCATATCAAAAGGACAGGAAGAATCCATTACTTCCATCTTCTCTACCGCCGATAAAGTCAAAAGGTTGGAACAGTTTGACTCGGTCATTGATAGTCTGCGCGGATTTGAGAAACTGGAAAACATTCCCGAGATAGGTATCGAGAAGAAAGAACTGAATGATATTAATTTGGATGCCTGTGTTTCACTGGCTTTGGAAGAAAGCGTAATTAATGCGGATCATACGTTGGTGACATCTATAACAACGTCCGGTGGGGAGCTTCTGAAAGATAATATATTTTTGGTGGATATGCCCGGACTGGACGGTGGATATGCAAATCTGGATAATCCCATTTATGAAACGATTTCTCAAAGGGCAGATTTCGTGATATTTGTGCAAAGTTCAAATTCTGCTATATCGAAGGTTTCCAATCGTTTTCTGAAATTGTTGCAGGAGAATAATCCGAAAGTTCCGGTTTGTCTTCTGCATAACGTGTTTGAAGCGGCCTACTGGCATTCGGAAGAGGAGAAGCAGGCAGTCATTAAAGCGCAGGTAGAATTTGCAGAGAATGAAATGGGGAGACGGAATTTCCAGTTAAAGGGGAGTATATACAGCTTGAACTTGGGCAAAGTGGCGGATGCTGCCAGTTATGAAGGGGTGGAAAACCTTCAGGAAGAAGCTGCGAAGTTTCAGGAATTTGAGAAGGACTTGTATGGCAAGGTAATCTCTAATAGTACTGACATACGTCTGCGAAGTGTAATAGGAAGAACACTGAACCAATTGGAAAAACTGGATAACTCAGTCAGTGACCTGATAGGCAAACAGAAAGCAATCGATGAAGAATACCGGGCTGCGGCAGCTTCGTTTGACGAATTACTTCATCAGGCAAATGAGCTTGGTTATGATGGGGGTGATTTTAGGAAAATGGTGCAAGTGTATATTGATGATGATTTGAAAGAGTTTGTGGAAATCGTGAAGGAGTATTATGACTCCGCATGCAATTCCGCCTATGCAGGTGGAGCAAAGGGAAAGGAGGCGACCCGCGCCATTGTTACAAAGTTTATGGCTGATTCGTCAGCGGCAATAAAAAGCAAGTTTCTTGATTCTCATGAACATAGCCTGGTCCGGCAGTATCTGCGGAAATTGTCTAATTTGAAAGATGATGTGTCTTTTATAGAGAAGATGAATGCTTTCTTGAAACAAAAAGGTTGTATGACTTTTGAATCAGTGTCGCAAGTAGCAGATTTCCCGATGGTCGATTTTGATTTACAGGGGGCTTTTGATGTGAAGAATATCAATCATCCGACGGTTCCACATATCGGAATCCCCAATCCTTTCGGAACGTATTCGATAGCGGAAATTCAACATTTTCTGAAGAAGGCGCTGGAGTGCATCACCGGAATCGATCATACGCATACGGGAAGAACAGTCAAGGGGTATCTTCAGTTGACTGTCGGGAAGAGTATATGCAAAGCTGCCAATGATCTTTATGATCAGTATGTACCTGTACGTAAGCAGTGTATCATTGATTTTCTGGAACGGCAAAAAGAGGCGTATCTGGGAGAATTGGTTCCTGATAAAGAAGAATTTGACAGGAAAGACGCATTGCTTCGGTCGATAAACACACAAGTTCAGAGTTTTAAAGATTCAATAAGATAAGAATAGGTCTATGAAACGAAATTTATTAATTATCACCCTCCTGTTTTTAGGCTCTTTTGTGATATTATTGTTGGGTAATATCATTATAATAGGTGAGAAAATCGCTTCCTTATCTCATGTAGCATGGGCAGAGTATGCTTTTTACGCATTGATTCTGATTGTATTTTATGCTGTCGTTATACGTCCGGTGATCCGGGTGCATCGTGCTCCGCAGATGCCGGCTTTGTCTATTGACGGAGAGTGGGATACGGCACAACTTATAGCGTTCGGGCATAAGCTGGCGGATAATTGCAATTATATATCTAAAGATAAAACGTGTCCCGAGTTAAGAAAGCTGCATCAGCAGAAACTACGTGAAGACTTGGAACGTTATGCTACGGATAAAGAAGAATTGGTACAGATATTGAGTGATGAGTTGAAATTGCGTATTGAGGGTGGAGAATTGCGGGAAGCTTCAGGACCACGTGCAGAAGATATGCATTCAGTCCGTATCATTGGGATCAACCGTCGTATTATAGAATGGGCAAAATCTGTTTTTATGATTACCGCCATCTCGCAGAACGGAAGACTTGATACTGTCTCAGTGCTTTATATGAATTATAAGATGATAGAGGATGTGATCATTGCCTCCGGTTTTCGTCCTACCCGGCAACAACTGTTCCGGCAGTACGTCAATATATTGGTTACTTCTCTGATGACTTTTGTTGCATCCGAAGTCTTTAATGATATGGGTTCGGTTGCTCCCTTCGAATCATTGGCAGACCCATCCTCGGATGCTGCGTCCGATATAGACTTGTCCGATGCTGCTGTTGATGGAGCCGATGTAGATCCGGATGATATTGGTGATACCGTTTCGGGAGGTACCGGCTTTTTGAGTATTCTGTTCGGCGTGAAAATTCCGGGTGTAGTCATAGGTTCTATATGTGATGGAATAGTCAATTCACTGATGACTTTGCGTATCGGTTATGTGACACGTAACTATCTGGTAGATGGAATGAATTCATTAAATGGGATCAAGGCCAAAAGAAAAGCGAAGCGTGCAGCCGTGAAGGAGGCACTGAAATCTTTGCCTAAAGTTGTCGTGGTAGGTACTTCTTTTGTGGGAAAGGGAGCGATGAATATTATTCTGAATATTATTGGCGGTAAGAAAGTGAAGGAAGTTGATGAAACGAGTCATTAAATATAACTTAAATTTGATATAAATCAGAATCTTTTCATTGGAATCGACTCAAAAGGTTGATTCTGTCTCCATTCTTTTTCTTTTGGAAGAAGTAATCTTCGTGGGTGGAGATAATAGATGGAAATAAAAGACTTTCCCATTTTTTATATTCTCTTTCACCATCTTCTGAGGCTCTTTATTGCATTGGTAGTTTATGCTGGTTTGTTCGTTATCTATTATAGGTTTGCGTGTTGTCTGTTAATAGAAAAGCTCTTCTCTTCCTATAGTAAAGTTCCTTTCTTTGGGCAGTAAAGTTGTTTTTTCTAATGGTAATCTATAAACGCAAGCTTCGTTTATAAAATTGCAAGCTTCGTTTTTATAAATGAAGGTTACGTTTATAAAAACAAAGCTTGCGTTTATAGTTTGTAATAGATAAAAATTAAGTTATCTATTAGAGAAAAGGAAGTTTAGTTCCGATAGAGTGAAACTTATCTATTAATACTTCAGGTGATAAGCATTAATGATTTGGACTACACAAGTGGTGACAGGTGATAGAGAAAAGGATGAAAATAATCTATATATTGGAATTGGTGCTTATAGACCGAAACTTACTCTAGTGCTTTTTTTGACGTGTATTTCCTGTGCCGGATGACTCTCCATCATTCCGGACTCTATTTGTTGAATTGCCCTTTTGGCTTTATAAGCGAACTTTCCTTTGGGATATTGTCGCAGATATTTCTCATAATCGGTTATGGTCTGACAATTGAGGAACATATGTTCTTCCTCTTCTCTTTTGACTTTTTTTGTATCAGGAGCGGGGGAAACGATTTCTACTTTAGGCTTTGGACGTGACCAGGAAGGATGCTTTGCTACTATTTCTTCCGTTTTAGGTTGTTCCGCTTCTATAGTATCTACACTTATTGGGGCGATTACTTTATTCTTTTGTATTTCTTTTTTTATGCTGTCTTCTGTCAATATCCTAATTTTCTGTTTCACAAATTCAGCATGGGATGAGGCAGGATAATGATTCAGGAAATGTAGGAAATCTTCTGTTGTTTGGCAGGCATTATATCTGCGTTCTTCCTCTATACTTCCGAAGAATGCGGAAACTCCTTTGATCAGCATGAATAGGAATAATATGCTGAGAATAATCCATCCTGCCATGCGTTTGTTTATATTGGAGAGACGAATTCTTTTTTGTAAACGTGATGGTGCTGGTGGGAGTGGAGGTGTTGAGGTATGTACCGCTGATGGTGAATGCAGATGGTTTACTTCTTGCTTTAGCATAGAGTTAGCATAGTTATAAGCTTGTTGAGCTGTGGGACGATCCCATGTGTTAAGCGAGAGACATGCATGAAGAAACTGGTCCAGTTGGGGAGAATAGCCGTTATCTAAGGCTGGGATACGTGCACCATTCAGTTGGACACAACCACCCATACCTTCCCATAAAATGTGACCGGTCAGCAATTCGTAAATACTCATGCCTAAAGACCATATGTCGCTGGTACCTGCAATAAATGGTTTCTCAGAAAAGTGTTCCGGTCCCATATAAGCAAGTGTTCCGGAACTTTTTACTTTGTTAGTACTTTTACGGAAAGTATGCTCTAATTTGCGGCTAATGCCGAAGTCGGAAATGATAAATTTACCATCATCACCGATTAGAATATTATCGGGCTTTATATCCTGATGGATGATTGGCGGGTTTTGACTGTGCAAGAACATGAGTCCGCATGATACGTCACGTATGAAATGCCAGATTTGCTTTTCGGACATTTTACCGATCAAGGTAGCGGAGGAACCATTGGAACAATAAGGCATTATCAGGAACGGACATCTTTCGAATACATCAAAATGATTAAGATGTAATAAGTTGGGGTGATGCAATTTATAGGCAAGTTTGAACTCTTCTCGAAAGTCTTTTATGCCGTTATCATCTAACAGGCCATAAAACTTTATGGCAACTTCTACATCTGCCAATGTGTTTCGGGCTAACCAGACTTCTCCGAAGCTTCCTGTTCCTAACTTTTTCTTCAGCTGATAATGTTCAGCAAATATGTCGCCACTGTTGAACTGCATGTTTTTTTAAGTTTGTCAATCTGGTTGAAGAGAGATCGCTGAGGTATCTGTTTCTGTAACAATGACTGTATCTGCCGGATCAATCTTAGTTTTCCACTTTGCATATAGCTGTGGGTTTTTATAAAGATACCCCCCCAGTAACAAAGCTAAGGCAAAAAGTAATAGAACTATTTTTCGAAATTTATGGTTATTTGGTTTGCTGAATACAGTGTTGTTCAGATTAGCTTTGGGCTCGTCCGTCTCTTTCCGGATAATGTGACAAAGTACTATCGTAACATTGTCATATCCGCCGACAGCAAGAGCGGCTTCTATCAGTTGGTCTTTACAGGCCACCAAATCATTTTGATTTTCCTCAATGATTTGCATAATTTCTTCATCGTGACATAAACCGCATAAACCATCGCTGCAAAGCAGAAAAATGTCATCGTTTTTTAGATTGTAAGAGCGGAAATCGGGATTGGAACGATTGGTCGGATCGCCTAAACAACGAGTTATGACATTGCTATAGGGGTGGTCAAAAGCATTCTCCGGATCCAGCTTGCCTTGATCGACCAAGTCTTGTACGTAGGAGTGGTCCTTGGATAAACGGCAGAATCCCGAATTGCCATTGAAAACATAGCAGCGGCTATCACCGCACCAGCTAATATAGGCTTTTTCGTTTAATATCCAGGCAATGACAATAGTAGTACCCATGCCTTGGGTACTACTATCTTCTTTACTTGCATTGACAATATTTAAATCAGCGGCTTTAATAGTCTTGGTCAAGAATTCTTCAATAGCTTCTTCTGTAGCCATCTCACCTTCAAATGTTACGATCTTGTCCAGCTTTTCTGGCGTAAATGCGTTTTGCACCGTCTCAATGGCAATGGCGGATGCAACTTCTCCGGCGTTAGTGCCACCCATTCCGTCAGCTACTACCAGTAAAGTGCCATACTTGCCTAATGGAATGGTTTCGGAGGATTGAGGAATGATCCATTCCGATTGGCTTAAATCTCGGTTTACTACGAAGTTGTCTTCGTTGTTTTTCCTGACTAAACCAACATCGGTGCCTGCCGCTAATTTAATTTCTATCTCAGACATAATTTATTAATGTATTACATTTCTTATTGGAACCAATCGGTCTTTGCCTTGGACACTTCCTACCATGACACCAACAACTTTATATCCTTCCTCGTCTAAATGAAAAGCCGGTGAACCATAATAACCTTGTTCGCCTACTCTATTCTGTAATATGATAGTACCATTATTGGTATCATCAATGTTAGTTCTGTCATTGAAGTGAGACGGGATAGGATTGTGAATATTAGTGTTACCTGTATATCCGACCATATGAATTTCAGAACCTCCACTTAGATTGCCGGATGCTGTTGCATCAAAAGGTATTCCTTCTCCATAAGTACCTTTACCTCTGATATAAGCGTAGCTGCGAGAAGTCGGTGAATATATTTTGACTTTTACGTAGTTTCTACGGCTATATGTGAATTTAATACCTTGTTTCCTTAATAATACTCTAAGTGATTTTGTTACTTCTATTTCGTGAGTCACATCATCATAGCTACGATCAACTTTAAAGTCGGTATTAACAAATGTGATGGGTTTTCCTGTGCCTTTTGTACTATATGCGCGATAATGGATAATAACATTACAACCTCCTCCGACGCATTCGGCTAATAGTCTGCGCCACAGTTCTTTCCATTCAGTATTTGTGAAAACCCACGGCTCTACGTTTTGCCTGTCTGTAACAAATGTACCATTGTCAAGCATAAAGCCTGTTCCGCATACTATGTCTGATAGTTGAATGCCTGGATCAAAACTGATACCGTCTTTTTCTATATCTATTCGGTCAATCTTAATGGTATAGATGTGATCATAATAATCTTTCAGATCTTTTGAAACATTACTGTTTTGTTCTTCTGCCACATCCGATTCTACATTATCTTGAATTTTCGCCTGTTGAGTTGTCTGTGATTTATAACTGGCTTCTTCTGCTGCTGGTGTTGCATTTTCAGCAGCTATGGTGCTCGAAAGGTTGTCCAAGTCAGATTTTACTTTATAGAAACTGGCATTTACATTGCCTAATTGATTATTTACACTAGCTAACTGTGACTTTAATGCTTCTGTATTTCCATCACTATTTCGTAGTTTAGCTTCTAGTTCCCGTTGTTGTGTTTCTAAAGTTGCGCGTTCTGTTCCTAGTGAGTCCAACTGATTTTGATAACCTCTTAATTGCAGTTCTTGTTGTTCAGTTTTCTCTGCCAGTAACTCATTTTTCACACCTAAGCTGTAGTTCCATGCAGCCAGACCGGCAACAGCCAGTACAAAAACAATGCCCATAATAGTCAATGCCGTCTTGTAGGGACGTAGAGCCTGTTTACGGAAAAGGCTCATTCTTTCCGTCAATCCGATGCTGGAAGTTAATGCTTGGCGACCTTGCGGAACAATAAATCCCAAACGTGGTCCTCCTACAGATAGTTGTATCTCATCTCCGGTTTGTAAATAGTAAGAACCATTAATCGGATGTCCGTTCACTAACGTCGGATTGGAGTGTGAGAGATGAATTAATTTCCAATTTTCACCATCACGTACAATTGCAGCATGTTTGCGGCTCACTGTTTCGAAATTTTCATCAAAGCGTACTTGGCAGGAGGCATCTCTACCTAGTTCTACTTGGTCGACAATGATTTTTTGAGATTCACCTGCCTGATGATACTTTGATGGAGTCTTATGCTCCAGAATGAAGTAAGTTCTACCTGAGGCACCCATCAATGCTCCCATACCGGCACCTACTGAACCGGCTAAGGTACGTTTGTAATTTTGTGTATCCATACTACTTAATTATATAGTTAATAGTTTTCAAATCTCATTTTTATGTCTCCAATAGATATGATATCGCCAATTTTTAGCTTGTAACCTTGTTGGGTAACCTGTGTAGAATTGACATAAGTGCCATTGCTGGATTCCTGCCAGACTTTTTGTTCCTTTTGCCATTGTCCGTCCCGAATAATCCAGTGGTCACCGGAAGGTGTTGTTTCCAGAGTACAGTGATGACGTGATATATAAGTACTTTGTAGCTCTTTTATCGACAGTAGGTTATCTGATTCTCTGCCAATAGTTAATATTCTGCTGCCACGTGTAACCAATTCGCTTAGTTGATAAATCTTCCCATACTCTTCACCTTGCATGATGCGCATGCAAAAACCGTGTACTATTTGTGGTGGACAATATCCTTTTTCCATAAAGATCTGTTGGGTCTCCGGCAGATATTTCAAAACTTCCTTGACGGATTGAAAGCGGTTTTTTAAATCGGGATTAAGACAGCCTGAAAAAAGTCGATCCCATTGCTTCCCGTTTTTTATCTGTGCTAACTTCCGGCGGTTCCAGTCTCCATCTTTTCCTCGCTTTTGGTATAGAGCCAATTCATTATGGCTGGTTAATTCACCAAAGGGCAGGCTACCGGTCAAAAGCTGGAAGGCTAATACTCCAAAAGAAAAAATATCTGTAGTAGGTAGAACTGTGGCTTCACCTCGCATACGGTTCACTTGTTCGGGGGGCATATAGGCATAAGTTCCAAATATTTGATTGGGTTTGCCGAAAATGTTACGTTCCGTCATGCGTTTATTTCTATCGCCCGCTATGCCGAAGTCTGTTAGCGCAGCTACTCCGTTCCTCTTAAAAAGAACATTTTCCGGTTTTAAGTCGCGGTGGACTTTTCCTCTGATATGTAAAGAATGTAGGCCAAGAAGGATTTGTTGGCAAATTAAAGGGATTTTACTGTTTTGAGAGCCTAAATAGGGTGTCAAATCTCCTCCCGGGCAATACTCCATGACGATATAGGGATTGCCCCCAACCATGCCATAGTCTATAGAACTCACCAAATATTCACAGTCTATCTGCCCAGTTTTGAATTCCATTTCAAAACGATCTGTCAATGGTTTCCGTATTTCGGGTGGAACCTCCCAAAGTCTCAATAGTTTCAGCGCATAGTCCTTACCTGCGTTGTCCGTAACTCGGTATACTTTACCGAAAGAACCTTCGCCTAATGTTTTGGAAACTCGATAACGGTTATCGATGTATTCTCCTACATTATAATCACATCTATCGACAGATTGGTTGGTCACAATGAATCACTTTCAAATTTAAATCTTCGGTCACCTAATACGATAATATCATCAGCTATGATCTCTATTTTTCTGTTTGCCTGAATAAAGGTTGTCCTTAGTTCACTCCGGTCGAGCAGATACCAATGTCCATCTTCGAAAACTATTTCTGCTTGTTCCTTTGAGGTGATGGTCCGGTTGGATACTTCTGTGTTTTCCCGGTTCAAAATGATCGATTTTCCTTCATATTCAATTTTCTCTGGGGGAATGTTTTCATTCTCTTCCGGGATTATTGTTAAAGAACAGCGAAGGGGTATTTCTTCCGTTTCCGTTTCTGCTATGTTTTTTATTTGTCGTCGGATGGTAGGGCGATGTACACGGACACCACAGTGCGGGCAAAACGAGCAAGTCATATCTATTTCCTTTCCGCATTCCTGGCATACAATTTTTTCTTCTGATATAAAGGTTACTTCGTCTTCTATCTTTTTTTGTGTATGTTCTTTGTTTGCGGGTTTGTCGGTTCTTTCTAGAGGCGTACCGCAACAAGGACAACTTGTAAATTCTCCTACTATTGGATAATTACAGTTAGGACATTCTGTAGCAGGCTGTGTGATGGCAGAATGGTTATCGGATTCATTCAAAGTAGGGAACACAACCGTTTTTCTGCATTTTTCTCTATCGGGATTTGCATTTAACACTGTGGGTTTGGGAATTGCTTCTCCATAACCTTCTCTTGAAACAAAATCATTTTGATTGTTGGCATAACCTGCCGAAAGACTCAATGGTTGTCCACATTTTAGACAGACCGTTGTATCAGATAGATTGTCCCAACCACAATTCATGCATCTCATAAGAAATTATTTTAATTGTTGAACCACTTAGTATAAATAAGTCGAAATCTTTGATGACGATTCATTTATAGTCATCTTAGAATAAACCTCCTTTTTTCTGCGAGAGGATAATAGAAGCAAATTCTCCTCCTTTGGTTTTTACCGTCAGAGTTCCTACGTTAGCTTTTTTGGTTTTATCTACTTTTAGAATCAGTTTGCTACTGTCCTTCGCTGTTACTTTTGCTACTACTTTACACCAATCAGGAATATCTGCTACTTCCCACTCTGTATTGGTTTTTATTGGCAAATCTTTTATTTCACCTTTAGAACTGAATTCCAATTTGTCTAATTCTATATTGATACGTTCTTTTTGCCCGCTTTGAACAATAGTGACCGTTTTTTCCATTTTCCCGTTGCTGATGCTGACAATCGCTTTACGTTCTGAGGTTAGCTCGTTTATTTCGCAACTTACAGATAAGATTTTGTCACGAGGAACCACTTTACACCAACTTGTATCTGAGGTCGCAGTCCATTGTTCCGGCTCACTGTCTATTTTGATATATTCGGCCTTTGTAGTTTCGTAACCAAATCTTATAGAATCTTTGTCAATTGTAAGTCTGGAGACTTCGATCATAGGGACGGGGGTAGACTTAGAAGCAGGCTTTAGTTTTTCCTCACATTCCTTGATCTTACTTTTGCAATCTTGCTCCAGTTTGCTGTCACATTTCATTGCTGCATTAAAGGCCTTGATGGCTTCCCTGTATTTTCCTTTTTTCATGCTTGTCTCTCCTTTTTGGTAGATGGCTGCACACTGTCCCCATGTGCTTATAGGCATAGCAAGAGCGAAGACTAAAATAATTAGTTTAATACATTTCTTCATGGTTATTTATTGTCTATGTTTATATATGGTTCTATTTTTTTTGCACGATTTTCGAAAACTTTAGCTGCTTCTATTTCGTTATACTCTTTCATGGTATCTGCCTTTCCTATGAACATATGGTATGCAGAATCTAATATAATTTCCACTTGCTTTATTTGATTTTCTGCAAGATCCATGTATCCTTCCTTAGAAATAAAAACAGAATCTTTATAAAGATTTACCTCACGATACTTCTTGATAGCATTTATATAGAAATCTTCAAAAACGGAATCGTTGTTTTGTCTTAAAGGATCAATAGTGTATCGGAAAATATTACCTTGACTTTTGTAATTATCGCCTTCTCGAATGATTGCCTTGCATATGCTATCGTTAGCATTGGTTTTTGAAGTCATTTCTTGTTTTGGCTCCGGTGTAGGTTCTTTCCCGCTTGTTGCCAGGTAGATAGTAACAATGGTTGCACATATAATTATAATAGCCGCAACAAGAATGAGTTTGCGATGCTCTCTTTTAAACAGCGTAGAAACTCTCTTTTTTATATCGGATGATTGCATAACAGGAAATTCTGCATCAGAATTAATGGATGAGGACTCATGATTATCCTTTAATTCAAATGAAGAATTTGCTTGTCCTTCTGGAGCTTGAATCTCATTTATCTCATCTTTTGATGAAAGATCAGGGGACGTTTGTTGTGAACTTTGTATATTAAAGGGCGCTGAATTTCCATTGATATGCTGGAAGGCATAATCTGCGATTTGTCTGGCCGTAGGTCTGTCCCATGTGTTTAGAGCAAGACACTTATAAACGATATCCTTAAGTTCTTGTGAATACTCCTCATTATTGATAAGTGGAATATCCGCACCGTTTTTCTGCAACAGACCTCCATGATCACCATAGGGAGGTAAACCCGTTAGCAGTTCGTACATTGTCGCCCCTAATGACCAGATGTCACTTGCCATAATAGGGGTAGGGGATTGACCGAAACGTTCGGGTCCCATGTAAGCTAATGTGCCTCCACTTAGTTCTTGCCCTTGATTTCTACGTAATGTGCTTCTAATCCGTGTACTGATCCCGAAGTCGGTTATCATATACCCGTTTTCATCATTAATTAAAATATTATCAGGTTTTATATCTTGATGAATGACAGGAGGGAGCTTTGCATGAAGATAGGCTAGTCCTTCGGCAACATCATGAAGTAGATGCCAACTTTCGGTTTCTGTGATTCGATTATTGTCAGTGAGGTATTTGAATATAGACCCATTTTTACAAAAGGGCAGAATCAAATATGGCATTCGCTCCCAACAATCATAATAAGTAGGATGTAATAAATTGGTATGATTCATATCGAATACCAAAGAAAATTCTTGTGTGAAAAGCGAAATACCCGCATCATCAAGTCCCATGCCCGGAGCATATATTTTGATAGCGACTTTTACATCTGTAAGTTTATCCAGTGCTAACCAAACTTCCGAAAAGCCTCCTCTTCCCAATTGTTTGAGTAGTTCGTATCTATCTGCTATAACTTGTCCTGTGTTTAACATAAAGCTTATAGATTAAATGGAAAGATATGTTCTTTTACGGAGATAGCCTTCCCATAGATAATTTATTAGTTTGTTTTTATAAGTGTCTTTTATTAAGTATATGATATTGTTGATCTTAAATCAATCATATGTCTGTATATGCAAAGTAATAAATAAAAAAGTGAATAAAAAAACCGATAAAAATGGGATTTGGATTAAAGTGCGTTTTTTGTGACTTATGTTGCAAAATGTAATTCTATGCTGTATTTTTTTGTTCTATATTTTATGAACAGGAACTTGGAGTGCTATCTAGTATCCAGCTATTAAAGATTCACCCAGATATATATTTGATAATATAATTCCAAGTGAAAATTATTCTATATTGTATATGAAAATAAAGATTTGCAGCTTAAGGATATATTAAATAAATTTCACATGTTTCAAAATTAATCTCCCAATTTCCATTCTCATGACTTTCCCATTGGTATTTTGCAGCCATTATATCCCACCATTTTTGGAATTTTAAACCTGTATTACCTAAATCTCTTACTAACTTTTCATACAAGGTCTCATGTTCCACCATCAATATTTTAGCTAATTCATTTAAGCCATTACGGCGTTCAAAAAGAGAAAGTATCTCATTTTTCTCTTCTTCTGTTACTTTACCTACTAATTTCTTCATAAATTTCTATATTATAAATTACATTACCATTCTTTTCTAATATCAAAAGGATCTAAATAATCAATCATCTTAATTTTTTGATCCGGAAGGAATGATTGATGTCGACGAATATTTTCTAGTAGCATTCTTGAAGCATTTCGTTCTAAATGTGCTACAACACATTGCTCATGTGATGGTGTATTTACTTCCATCGTTGTTTTATTATTGAGCCAAATGCAACGTTGACATTGGTATGAATCACAATTACGACACAGAGGAGCATGATCGAGCCTGTAAAGTTGAGGATTCTTAATATCCAAACCACACTTTAGGTCTCCAACTGAACACGAACCTTCCTGATAAAATGCTGGACAAATATAAAACTTACCATCCGGAGCCAATGTGATACTTTCCCATCCTGCATTGCAATTATTCATTTTCTCTAGCATCATGCGATCTGTCAGGAGATTAAGCTGTCCCTCTTTCCCTTCTGCATAAAGCTTTTCAACACCATCGGAAAGTGTATTCAGTACTCTTTGGTAATCTTCGAAATCCTCTTTGTCAAATGTTTCAATATCCGTAATTATTATATTGAGGCGGACAACTTTCTCCAAAATTTTAATAACAAGATCACTATGGTTGAAGAAATCATCTTTGGGTACACGCCATATATAAATAGTCTCTTCATTAAATAATAAATTTTGTACATCTTTCCAATCACTTATCACCACCATATCAGTTTTTTTAATTTCAACAGCAGTCGATAAAGAAATTTTGTTGTGTAAAACTGTTTCTATCATGTTTATGTACTCTTGTGGAAGAGCGTAATCCGGATAGATAAACTGAAGCGTCAGATTCCTTTTTAAGGAAAAAAGTATAGCTTCGTTCAAGTCACTTAACGATATCAGTTTCCTTTCAGTCTTCTTATTCGTATAATGACAAAACGAAGTAGACGTATCATCCAATAATACTATTAAATATTGAAGCATTGCATTTTTTCTTTATACAGTTTGGAGACTCTTATTCACATCGTCCATTCCTTCTAAATTCAACTTGAAATGAAGTTTATTCCAGTAGTAGTTGTTAGCATGTACTCGTGCCTTGTGCATCTTACAGATTGCAGTACTGCGTTGATATATGGTAGGCGTGTCTGCCGTATCATAATTTTCACCTTGACACCATGCACATCCTCCCGCCACTTCACAGTCAATGCACTCCTGAGTGCTCTGAGTGCAGCGATCAAGAGTCAGAAACGGACGAAGTTTATTTTCATCAATTCCATCATACACGTTCCCAATAATCCATGCCTTCTTATTACGAAGTGAATATTGCGCAAAGCGTGTACAGGGGTAGAAGTTACCCGCAGCATCGACAGCAAGCATCTTTCCGGCACCACACCAATTCTGATTTTGCAGCACGCAATCCAGTGATTTGCCTACAAACTCGCTAAAAAAAGAACATGCATAGTCATTGTAATAGCCCTTCTCGATAATGGCATCGGCCAGTTGTATCAGTTGGTCTTCGAATAAAAGATCATCCCCCTCTTTCCACACATCTTCGAAAACACAGTTAATATTAACTTCATGAATACCTAAAGAGTACAAATGAAGTACACTCTCTTTGATATATGGAATATCTGCACTACTAATGGTTACTTTGGTTGCTGCTTCCGGAAATTGCTTTAACCAAAGAGGTATATTATGTGCCACATCTTGATACGATCCTTTACCGGATATTTTATAAATGCGATTTAGATCATGCTTTATCTCAGTTCCGTCAATTGTAATGCCGACGCTCAGATGTTTTCTGTTTTTCTCAATAAACCGCTGAACCTTATCCTCATGATAATTAATTCCATTGGTGGAGAAACTGAAACGATAGGAGTTGAACCAATGATGGTTATGGCTGAACATTTCGACCTTTATATAATCACATATTCTATCGATCAACTCAATTTCGAGGAAGGGCTCACCACCAATGAAATCCCATATTACAGACTCTTCCTTAAACTCATTTTCACGACTAAGAATATAATCTATAGCCTGCTTTGCTATCTCCCAAGGCATCCTTTCTTTTGAATTTTTACCTACGAGATAGCAATACTTACAGGCTAGTTGGCAATCCTTTGTCACTATAAAAGTAACAGTTTTACCCCCTCCTGATTTCCATGAAGTTATTTCTTTTTTATATTGTGGCATTTCTATTTACTAAGAATTTTGCAATACCCTTTGCAAGTTCCTAAACAAGAAACCTTACAATCTCCTACACAAGAACTTGCGCATTGTCCCTTGCACGTAATGTTACATCCAGTTCGACATGTATCATTGCAATTCTGAGCACAGGCACGATTACAGCTATTGCCACAACCAGAGCATGAGGATGATTTGGCAGAGTTATCGCAGTCATTTTTGCAATTCTCAGTACATCCGCTACTGCAATTTGAGCTACAATCTGAGCAAGATGAAGATTCTGCTGTATCGTTACAGCCATCATAGCAACTATCATTACAGGTAGTTTTACATCCACCTCCGCAGCCATTTGCAGAGGTCCCGACACAACTATTACTGCAATTTGAGCCACAACCACTTTGTGCAGTACCGGTACAACTATTGTTACAGCCTAGTGGTTCTTCATCTTTACTACAGCTACTCAAAATCGTAGGTCCCACCACTACAATTCCTAAAAAAGGAATTGTACGTTTGATTACTTCTTTTACAAATTTCCGACGTGATATATTCATCTTAAATATTAACTTATTAAATTCATCAATAAGATCTCACATAGCATTTTTGAGGTACTATCAAATGATATCGAAGTTTATTCTCAATATTTGTAAAAAGGATCTCTTCATCAGATAAAAAGTCAATATAAGTCGACGCTCCCTCATAGCTCCAAACTCCTAATTCTTGTTTTACAGCAAAAGTACCTGTCCCGTTTTTTATATAAATTGATTCAGAATAATCAGTTGATTTAGCTATAGTAATCGATGAATAAGGCGTTTCTACAAGATATGTGTCTGTAAGTTTAATATTGTATGTATAAGTATAATAAGCTTTATATCGTGTATACTTAATTTGTTGTTGATCAAACCAATCATATTTTTCATATCTATCTACTTTCCGACTAATATAGAAATCTTTTCCCATAGTTTGTACGGAAATCTCATCTTCATAATACTCCACGACTGAACCTACGCGACTATAGGGCCTCATATAGTAAGTTGTACCTTCATCAAGCCCTGCCAAAGTTACATGATATTTACCATCAACTCCCTTAGTAGCCGTTGTTACATTATCAGTTATCTTAGGGTTATTAAACTTTCCATAGCATACATTAATCGTATTTACACCAGCAACACCAGGGGAAACTAAAGTAATTTTATCTCTATATATATCTGTTGGCTCAAAATGAGTCTTAATAACCCCTGTGGTAGAAAATGTACCTTGCTCTCCATAATGCACCTCTCCTTTTATCTTAGCATAAATACGCACGTAATAAGTTGTTTCTTGTGCTAATTCATTCAAAGTATATGCAATACTCGTATTAGATAACACTACTTTTGTCTCGTTTATCGTCGGCATTTGAGAAGTGGAATAACAAATCCCCGTTTCTTCAGTTTGGAGGCCGAAAGTTTTAATCGTTCCTTCAACATAGGCTGTATTAGTCGTGATCGAAGAAACCTTGGGCTCAGATATTTCAACTGGCACCTCTGTTGTAAACGTTGCCTGATCTCCATACTTGACAGAGCCATCAACAATCGCATAAAAGCGTCCATAATAAGTAGTGCTAGGTTCCAAATTGACCAATGTATAAGAAACTTCATCACCGGTCAAAACTACCTTTGGGTTATCTACAGTTGGAGATTGGGAAGTGGAATAACAAATTCCGCCCTCTTGAATCTTTACACCAAACGGTTTAATTGTTCCTGTTATAAACGCAGATATAGAAGTGATATCCGAGATTTCCGGCTTAGAAATATCTACTCCCTTAGCACGAACTTTTATTTTGCAAGATGCCGTTTTCTCGCCATCATTAGTCTTTGCCGTAATAGAACTTTCTCCCTCTGTTATAGCTGTCACCATTCCTTGTTCATCCACAGATACTACCTTATTGTCACTAGAACTCCATGTAACGCTTTTATCTGTCGCAGTACTCGGTTCTATAATTACCTTCAATTGCAAATGCTCTCCAGCTACCATACTTGCATCAGTCTCTTCCAGTGAAACTCCCGTTACATTAATAATTTTATCCGTAACCGTTACTAGGCACTTTGCTGTCTTTTTACCATTAAGTGCAGTCACCGTTATGATACTTTCTCCTAAATCAACAGCAGAGACCATTCCTGTTTCATCTACAGATGCAATATTAGGAGCACTAGAACTCCATGTATGACCCTGATTGGGGGTATCAGCAGGTGTAAAAGAAGCAATCAGCCTTTCTCCCTTCCCTTTTTCTAGAATTAAAGAAGGCTTGTTCAATGCAATTTCAGGTGTTGTTACCAAATCATCGTCTTTATCTTTGCTACAACTCTCTACAGATATAAGGGTAATAAATAAACAGAAAAGTAAATAGTAATAATATTTTTTCATGTTTTGATGTGTGTATATTGATTAATAATGAGACAAAAATAAGAAAACAAAGAAAATAAAAAAAACGCAATAAATATGAATCGTGATCATGCAGCTATTTCGGTGGTTAAGCAGAAAAAAAAAGAGATTAAGTGGATAATAAAAAATCATCTAGGTTCTTTGTTACTTTTGTGCGGGACGGAAGTTAACTCAAAATCGATTTTTGTTTTATTATATTAGCAAGCCGTTTATGATGTAATAATACAATAGGGTAAAGGTGATGAAGAACCTTTAAATTATATTGAATTTAGATTATATATTTGATTTCTATAAATGATTAGATGTGTAGGGCGGCGTTGTTAGATGATAGCTAAGAGTCTATCCTATGAAGTACGACATAATTTATTGCCCGCTTAATCACGTTTTTTATCCAATTAGTTGCCCGAAACGCTGGTATAATCATATTTCGTATTTATCGCATTTTTTTTGTTTTCTTTGTTTTCTTATCTTTGTTTGATAGTAATTAATATGAATACGCATTCAAAACATGAAAACTTCATTGGAAATGTTGATGATGTCACTCAGTCTTATTTTAGACTTTATAGTAATAAAGATGATAGTAGTGAAGGAGGATAATATAATTGGAAGATTACATTTATATATGAAATAGCTGATACTAATTATCATAGACATGGATAAGTATAAAGTTGTTATAGTTGATGACGATGAAGTAGCTCTTAAGAAGTTAAGCATTGAACTGAGAAAAAATCCATACTTTTCTTTAGATGGAACTGCCCGAAATGGTAAACAGGGAGAGAAACTTATTACCAAAATACAACCAGATTTGTTGTTTTTGGATGTGGAAATGCCGGATATGACTGGTTTGGATTTGCTACATGATCTGCATGACAACATTTCATGGGGTATGCGGGTGGTTTTCTATACAGCTTATGAAAAGTACATGATACATGCTATTAGAGAATCTGTATTCGATTATTTGTTGAAGTCTTTCGAGGGGCAGGAGTTGAAAAACATTCTTACGCGTTTTATGGCACAAATGGAAACAGAACCAAAAAAGGTATTGCCAATAGGAGCATCATTGTATATGGGGCAAACATTCATAGTATTTACACCAACTAATGATATGCGTGCCTTGCGTCCGGCTGAGATTGTTTTTTTTCGTTATTGCGCTGAACGTAAACAATGGGAGGTGATACTTAACAGTAAATTATCAGTGGTGTTACGACGTGGAATGACTGCCGAACAGATAATCAAATATTCGCCTTGTTTTGTTCAGATACACCAATCCTATATTATTAATATTGATTATTTGATGATTATAAAGGATAATAAGTGTATACTCTATCCACCCTTTGATAACGTGACAGAATTACTTCTTTCCAGGAAATATAAAAAAGAGTTGCAAGACAGATTTTGCTTGTGAACTGAGATAGTAAGGCAGAGTGCCATTTCATAAATTTTATCCAAAAGAAGGAAAAAGAATGAAATAAACAAGAAGCAAAGTTACATCCTATCCATAAAAATACTATATTTATTGCAGCTAGAGAGCACTTTAAGTAATGCTTAAGAAGGAAAACGAAAAGTAGTATATATGCTATATATTTTCTATTATTAATTACTTAAACACATTTTTTATGGAAGCCAAAAAATCAAAAAAGGCTGCAATTGAGAATCAAAGAGGTTCTTGGTTGTTGATGGGTTTGGTTGTTGCGCTTGCTTTCATGTTCGTATCGTTCGAATGGACACAGCATGATGTAAGAGTTGCGGCACTATCATCTGATGATGAATCCATCTTTGTAACGGAGCTCGTTCCAATCACATTCCCTGAAGAAAAACTGGAACCGCCCCCTCCACCGGAAACTAAAGTAACAGATTTGTTCGAAATAGTAGATGATACCGAAGAGGTGACGGATAATGTTTCAGTAGTACCAGACAATGTGAATGAACCTTACAAGGTTGTTTGGGTACCGCCAGTAGTGGAAACTGCAGAAGTTGAGGAAGATGTTATTCACGTAAGTGTAGAAATCATGCCTGAATTTCCTGGTGGTTCAGCAGAATTGCTGAAATATTTGAGTACTCATATCAAATATCCGACAATGTCTCAAGAGATGGGCTCACAAGGACGTGTAATTGTTCAGTTTGTTGTAGACAAGGACGGGTCGATTACTAGTCCGACAGTTGTACGAGGGGTAGATGCTTACCTGGATAAAGAAGCTATCCGTGTGATAAGTGGAATGCCCAAGTGGAAACCCGGAGTACAAAACGGTAAGAAAGTTCGAGTAAAATATACTGTGCCTGTAGTATTCAGACTACAGTAATTACTTGAAATAGATGATTAAAAGGGTCGGTCCACCGCGGGAGCCGGCCCTTTTTCTTGAAACTATCATTGTATTTAATCGCTGAAATCAGATTCTTTAATTGCTGAACTGTTCATCGATCAGTTCAAACTTGGCACCTCGATTGTTTCGCTCTCTTCCTGCCAATTGTCTATCGTAAAATTTCCGGTTTCCTCCTCCGAGAAGATGTCGCCTAAAGTTAATGTTAAGGTGAGCCGGGTATTTGCTTTTAGAGGAGCGCTCAATGTTTGCTTGAAGGTTTTTACAGTTCCGTTTTTTAGCGTAATAATTAATTGGAATAGAGGGCTTGTAGCCGATGGGAATAACATGACAGTAGCATTGCTCATCTGTGTGCCATCTGTGGAAAGTACCAAAGGGAAGGTGACTGTTTTGGTTTGATTGACCGGCTCTGCGGTATACAAATTCAATTTCTCTGCAATACCTCCAATATTTACTTTCATGCCGGAGATGCTGGAGCTTAATATTCCGTTGTTTTTGTCTTTGACAATCACTTTCAAACCTGCGACTTTTCGTTTCATCGCTGCGTTTAACTCTTCCGTACCGATATTGGCGGGCTTCACCGCATAAACCAGATCGAAAACAGGATAATAGGTCGTATCAGGAAGGTTTTGCCGGAGCCCGAAATACTGCTGAGACAGATCGCCGCCGAGAGTCAGTTGCGGGTCCTTCACTGCCGGATTACTATAGATTGGTTCCTCATATTTAGGAGTTCCCCAATAAATCATATTGTATGTTCCTACAGGAAGTGAGATGGCACGTGCGGGGTTTCCAAGAGTGTTTCCGTCTTTTAAGGTGTACATACCGGGAAATGGAGTCAGTACATCTTCCACATAGTTTCCATAATAAATGGAAGTGCCTGCCTGGCAGGGATATACTTCTAATATTCCGCTCATCGGACTCTGCGCGTTATCCGGTGTATTGACCGTAGCGCGTACTGTCGGGCTGATAAGTTCATTATTTCCTTCTCCGCCATTATTCCCGTTGCCGCCTTCGACGGGCAACATCGGATTATCACTCGAGCAACCGGCGAAGATAGCTGCTGTCAACGTTGCCAGAAAAATTGTTTTCTTCATAATTCGGATCAATTGTTTAGGTTATGATTTCCCCTTATAACATTTTTCTTCCGAATTGGTTCTATGCGATAAAAAAACATATCTTTGTGCTACGAATGAAAACGAATAATTGTTGTATGAATCTTCTACTTTGTTTAAAACGACCCTTTATCTGGCTTTCCCGTTTCCGCTATCGTTGTGGATATGGCGTACACTCGCCGTTTGCTTTTAGCTTGATTACAGATGTGATTTATGAAAAGATGCCTTATTATGCTTACTTTTCATTGAAAGAAGAACAGAAGAAGATGATAAAAGAACAGGGATGGTGCAAAGGAATACAAAAAGTCAACCGTTTCCTGTTCCGGCTGGTGAATAGAGTGCAGCCGGCTACTATTATAGAGGTGGGGCGGCCTTCCATATCTTCTCTGTATCTGCAGTCGGCCAAACCCACTGCCGGGTATCTTTTTGCTCCCGACCTGTCGGAGTTGTTTCTGGATGCTGGTGTTCCGGTTGATTTTCTATATCTGAATGATTATCAGAACTCTGAAATGCTGGAGGAGGTTTTTAAGGTTTGTGCACGCCGTACAACTTCAGAAAGTGTATTTGTCATTCATGGCATTCATTATTCTAAATCGATGAGGATGTTATGGGAACGGGTGCAAAAGGATGACAGGGTGGGAATCACTTTTGATTTGTATGATTTAGGTCTGCTTTTTTTTGATACAACAAAAATAAAACAGCATTATATTGTCAACTTCTGAGAAGCCTCATACGTTAATCTTATATATAGTAATAATGAAAAATAGACGTTTATGAAAAAGAGCCTTGTATATACAAAGACTGGGGACAAAGGAACCACCAGCCTCGTTGGCGGAAGCCGCGTGTCGAAGACCCATATCCGTTTGGAAGCTTATGGGACAATCGATGAATTGAACTCGCATTTAGGATGGTTACATACTTATTTGTTGGATGAGTCGGATCGGGATTTTATATTGGGCATACAGCACAAGTTGTTTGCTATCGGTTCGCATCTGGCAACCGATCAGGAAAAAACTCAGTTGAAGCCAGCTAGTATTATTACTTTAGAAGATATAGAACGCATTGAACAGGAAATTGATAAGCTGGATGAGCAACTTCCGGAACTCTGTGCCTTTATTATTCCGGGAGGAAGCCGCGGGGCAGCTGTTTGTCATGTTTGCCGTACTATCTGCCGGAGGGCTGAACGGCGTATCCTGACCTTATCCGAAACTTGTACAATATCTCCGGAAATATTAGCTTTTGTCAACAGATTATCAGATTATTTGTTTGTTTTATCCCGAAAAATTAATTTTGATGAACAAAATAGTGAAATATTCTGGGATAATAGTTGGAAATGATAGATTTTATTATACTTTTGCCGGAAAATAAAAAATAAGAAAATTAGTATTCACTTTTAATACTCAAGATTATGTATTGGACATTGGAATTAGCATCAAAACTGGAAGATGCTCCCTGGCCGGCAACCAAGGACGAATTGATTGATTATGCTATGCGTTCGGGTGCTCCTCTTGAAGTTATAGAGAATCTGCAAGAGATGGAAGATGAGGGCGAAATCTATGAGAGTATCGAAGATATTTGGCCGGATTATCCTAGTAAAGAAGATTTCTTTTTCAATGAGGAAGAGTATTGATTTAGAAAAGAAACCGAACATATAAAAAATACCCGACAGCTGTTCAAAAACTGTCGGGTATTTTTTTATTTTGTGATGAGCTTAAAAGACCGGCATCTGCCAGATGAAGCCTACAGAAATCCGGTTGGTACTGTAGTTTTCTTGTCCCAGCACTTTGGCACGCGAGGTGAAGTCGTAAGAACGCCCTACATAGGTTACGAAGAAATGCAGGTTTGTTTCCATCGGATAAAATTCGATACCTGCGAGATATCCCCAGGAAGTACGGTAGTTTCCTTTTTCTATTCCTTCGGAGGCTTTGGTTACAGAAGCCGTTTCATACATTCCTTTTACGAATGCATTCCATTTCGGGAGGAAACGGTAGTTACATTTGGCTACTACTGATAAATAGCCTGTGTCAAACGCATTATGTCCGCCCGGACGACCGACGATGTTTGTGATAATCCCTTTGCGGTCAATATCCTCTTTTGAGTACATAAAATCAATGAAAGCATTCCATTTTCCCAGATTCAATTCATTTCCTACGGCATAGTAATACATATTGTGGTCTTTGGCCTCGTTCATGACAGAAGCGGACCAGCGGGTTTTAAATACATTATTAAAATTGCCAACCCAGTTTAAGGTGTAGACCAATGGCATTTTTCCGGATTTCAAATCGGGAAGATTGCCTTCCGCATCCTCTGTGATGCCATAAGTGTTGTCGAAGGAACTGTTGCGGCTGTTCAATATCTGTAGATTAAGTTGCTGGTCCGGAGTCATATTATAACCGACATTCAGACCGGTCAGGAAGTTACTCATATAATCAATCATATCGCTGTATTGATAGACATCAATCGGATTCAGATCGAACTCAAAGCCGCCATAGTTGGCACTTTGCTTACCGGCAAACAGATTGAACTTATCATTGAGTTTGATGCCGATACCTGCCCAGTCGATGGAGGTCGGGAGGTTGTCTATCATGTTGTTTCCGTCGTTCGAACGGTTGAGGCGCTGGCGATAGCGGTAAGAAAGCCAGTTGTTGATATTTCCTTTTGCTTCGATGCGTAGTTGATGCATATTGAAGTCGCCTTCCTGAAATCCGTTCTGGAAATGAGCGTCGAAGCTTCCTTGCATATTCAGGTATAAGTTAAACTTATCCGTTTTCTTTTTTACATCTGTCAGTTTCTCAAAAAGGGGAGTATTGGGGGAGAATTTATCTTTCTTCTCTGTCGTTTGGGCATATATAGCCTGTATGCTACCCGCGAGGAGTAGCATAAGCATTAGTTTTTTCATAAGTTGGTCCGGTTTTTAGTATTCGTTAAAGTATTCCTGAATTTGTTTCCAGTCCGTGGTTTTGGTCAGTGCAAGCATTAACAGTACACGTGATTTTTGCGGATTCAGTTCCTGGGAAGCAACAAACTGATACTTGGCGTCATCTACTTCAGCATCGAGCGTGGTAGGACCTGTCGGTACACGAGAGGAGCGAACAACTACAATTCCTTTTCTGCGGGCGTCTATCAATGACGGGAATATATTTTTGTGGATATTGCCGTTTCCGACTCCTGCATGGATGATTCCTTTGTATCCATTGTTGAGGAATGGAGTCATTATATCAGCTTCGATATTAGAATAGCTGTATACGATACCGACCTTCGGTAATGAAGTAAGGCGTGTTACGTCGAATACCGATTGTGTGGTATGTTTCTTCAGAGTGATCTGGTTATAAAATACTTTTCCGTTCAGCACATATCCCAATGCACCGGAGTTAGGAGCTTGGAAAGTTTGTACATCGACTGTGTTCATTTTAACAACGCTTTCTGCACCCAGAATCAGACCATTCATGGCAACCAATACTCCTTTGTCTTTCGATTCTTTGGCGGCGGCAGTAACTACGGCATTATAAAGATTCAGCGGTCCATCAGCACTTAATGCTGTGGATGGACGCATGGCACCTACCAATATAACCGGTTTGTCACTTTTAACGGTCAGATTCAGAAAATAAGCAGTTTCTTCCATTGTATCCGTTCCGTGAGTGATCACGATTCCGTCGATGTCCGGTCGTTTCAATAACTCATTAATTTTCTTGGCGAGTGTCAGCCAGACTTCGTCATTCATGTCCTGTGAACCGATTCTTACAATCTGTTCGCCAGTTACGTTGGCGATATCTTTAATTTCGGGGACTGCATCAAGCAATGCGCTGATAGCAACTTGCCCTGCCGTATAGCTGGTACCTGTAGCCGAGCTTCCCGTGCCGGCAATGGTTCCTCCGGTGGCAAGAATATGGATATTCGGTTTTGCGGCAAATGCCATTGTTGCGGACAATAGTAGTGTGACTACTACCAGACCTAATTTCTTGAATTGTTTCATAACTGAAATGAGTTTAGGTTAATAATATATTAGAATATTTGTATAAAAAGCAGCCCTAAAGCAATAGCGACTACAGTAGATACTAGTCCGGGCATCATAAACGAATGATTCAACACATATTTGCCGATTTTTGTTGTCCCAGTGCGGTCGAAATTAATGGCTGCTACTACAGTCGGGTAGTTCGGGATAAAGAAATATCCGTTGACTGCCGGGAATAAAGCAATCAGCATATACGGAGAAATTCCCAATGCAATGCCCAACGGCATCAATGCCCGTACGGTGGCTGCCTGACTGTATAACAGGATAGACATGACGAACAGTGCGATACCGAACAGCCATGGCATCTGGCGTACAACACCTTCGATAGAAAGAGTCAGTTGTGCCATATTGCCCTGAAGGAATGTGTCGCCCATCCAGGCAATACCGAAGATGGCGATAACAGCCTGCATTCCGGCGGGGAATACAGAACCTTGCGTGGCCTTGATTCCATCCGTCTTGGTGACAATCAGGATGATGGCTGCCGCAGACAGCATGACGATTTCGATAATGGAAGACATGCCTAGTGTGACGATTTCGCCATCGATCAGGAAACTGGGGCGCATGCCTTCAAAAGACCCGAAAAGAACAATAAAGGCAGTCGCCAATATAAAGATGAGTACGGAAAGCATGGCAGAACGTTTGTTCCTGACATCTTTGATCTCTATCTTCTTATCATTGAAAAGACCGTCTTTCAGGCGTTTCTGATATTCAGGGTCTTCTATCAGTTCTTTGCCGACTTTCATGGAGAATAAAGCACCTACCAACACACCTATGATCGTGGCAGGAATGGTTATTTTAAGTATATCGAACAAAGTGATGTCAAAGCCGGCCAATAATCCGAGTAAAGCTACCGTAGCAGCAGAAATGGGACTGGCCGTAATAGCTTGTTGTGAGGCGATCACTGCAATGCCGAGCGGACGTTCCGGACGAATCTTAGTTTCGGTGGCTACCTCTGCAATGACAGGCAATACGGAGTAAGCTACATGTCCGGTTCCGGCTATGAAGGTGAACAGGTAAGTTACCAGCGGACTGAGCAGTGTGACGTGTGAAGGATTTTTGCGCAGCAAATGTTCTGCTAGTTTCACCATATAGTCGAGTCCTCCGGCAGCCTGCATACAGGAGGCAGCGGAAATGACGGCGGCAATCATCAACATAACGTCGATAGGAGGTGCGGTGGGTTGTAAACCAAAAACGAACGTAAGTATTCCCAATCCTACTCCTCCCATGACACCGAGTCCGATGCCCCCAAGGCGTGCACCAATAATGATAGCTGTCAGAACAAATGCTAGTTGTAATATCATCGCTTGTTGTTTTAAGTTTCAAACAAAGATAAAAGATTTATCTTCGTTTTTTCTCTGTTTCTAAGATAAACAACAAAAAAGTTATTGAATAGTTTTTGCATATTTATTAAAACAATAACATCTTTCGCTGGTTATTATATCAGCTAACGAATGTGTTATTGTTATAAAACAACCGATATGAAACAAGAATTATCAAAAAAAACTCGAACAGAGAGCGACTTGATAGGTAGTCGTGAAGTGCCCGAAAGTGCATTGTACGGAGTACAGACACTCCGTGGTATTGAAAACTTTCGCATCAGCAAGTTTCATTTGAATGAGTACCCTTTGTTTATTCAGGCATTGGCTATCACAAAAATGGGGGCTGCTATTGCCAACCGTGAATTGGATTTGCTGACGAAAGAACAAACGGATGCTATCCTCAAAGCCTGTAAAGAAATACTGGAAGGAAAGTATCACGACCAGTTTCCGGTGGACATGATTCAGGGCGGAGCCGGAACTACCACCAACATGAATGCTAATGAAGTGATTGCCAATCGTGCGCTGGAACTGATGGGACATCAACGCGGAGAGTATCAATACTGCTCGCCTAATGACCATGTGAACCGTTCGCAGTCTACCAATGATGCTTATCCTACAGCCATTCATATTGGCCTGTACTATACACATCTTAAATTAGTGAAGCATTTTGAAACTTTGATTCAGTCTTTCCGTAAGAAAGGGGAGGAATTTGCGAATATAATTAAGATGGGGCGTACTCAACTGGAAGATGCCGTACCGATGACGCTCGGCCAAACCTTTAACGGATTTGCCAGCATTCTGGAACATGAAGTGAAGAATCTCGATTTTGCCGCACAGGATTTTCTGACGGTCAACATGGGGGCAACAGCCATCGGAACCGGAATTACCGCAGAACCGGGATATGCGGAGAAATGTATTGCTGCTCTGGGTAAGATAACAGGACTGGATATCAAATTGGCGGATGACCTGATCGGAGCTACTTCGGATACTTCCTGCATGGTGGGATATTCGTCAGCAATGAAACGCGTAGCTGTTAAAATGAATAAGATATGTAATGATTTGAGGTTACTGGCCTCCGGTCCCCGTTGCGGCTTGGGAGAGATTAATCTGCCTGCCATGCAGCCGGGATCTTCCATTATGCCGGGAAAAGTAAACCCTGTTATTCCCGAAGTGATGAATCAGGTCTCTTATAAGGTAATAGGAAATGACCTTTGTGTGACTATGAGCGGAGAAGCTGCACAGATGGAACTGAATGCAATGGAACCGGTGATGGCACAATGCTGTTTCGAATCTGCGGATTTGTTGATGAACGGTTTTGATACGCTACGTACTTTGTGTATCGATGGTATCACTGCCAATGAGGAGAAATGCCGTCGGGATGTACATAATAGTATAGGTGTAGTGACTGCACTGAATCCTGTCATTGGCTACAAACATTCTACCAAGATAGCCAAAGAAGCATTGGAGACCGGTAAGGGAGTGTATGAACTCGTATTGGAACATAATATTCTCTCTAAAGAGGATCTGGATACGATCTTAAAACCGGAGAATATGATTAAGCCGGTGAAACTGGATATTCATCCGAATCATTGATTGATATGAATAAAATGAGAGGTCAGCTCGAATCTACGGGCTGACCTCTGTGTTTTGTACCACTTGTGGAGTTATATGGTATTTGTATCAACCTTGTTAACAAGAACTGACCGTTATAGCTCAACTGTTTGACGGAAGCTTTGCCCGAAGCGGTTGGTCGCTGTAATTTCGATTTTCTTCACCTTGTCCGATGATGGACGTACACGGAAAAGATGCAGCGTATGGTAACCTGTCCCTTTTCCTTTCTTCATAGTGATGAAATCCTGATCCTCATCATCAAAAGCTTCCAGTACTCCTTTCTTTTCTATTCCGTCTTCGTAGTATTGGACAGTCCAGGCAGGATCATAATCCCATATATTGACTACCAGATACTCCGGCTGTGATTGAAACTCTCCCGGCTTGTATACACGAAATTGATAGTCCAGCGGGCGTCCGGTTGCTTTATATTGCCAGGAAATGTCATCTCCTTGTACATTAACCAGTAAATAGCCGTTTGGTGCTCCGCAACGGTTCACATGGCCTGCCCACCACGCGCCGCAGGCTGCACCTATATTATGCTCATAAATATCAGGAGTAATAATCCGGTTTTCGTAGAAATGGGTATGTCCGGAAAAAATATGCACCTTATAGCCTTTCAGTATCTCAAAGAGCTGGGCAGCATTGCGGGCATTACCTCCGCCCTTGTGAGAACGATTAGCGACAGGAGCATGCACGTTCAGTAACACCAGTGAACCGGGTTGGACATAACTGAGATCCTTTTTCAACCATTCAAGCTGTGCCGGAGTGAAGTTCTCTTCATATTTCTTTTGTCCGTGATAATCGATATCCTTCATTGAAATGATATGTACTTTTCCTACATTGAAAGAGTAGTCTGTAGGACCGAAGTTCTCGCCAAACGCATATTCACCCCATTCGTCCGGGTTTTGTGAATTGCTCAGTGCGGCATATTTCAAGTCAAAATCATGATTTCCGATGGTGTGGTACATTGTCAGGTTCAGTCCGGAGATTGCATCTTTGTAAGGTGTGAATAATTGCATCGCATCCCATACGATATCTCCCAGCATCATACCGTATACTTCTTTTTCATTGAGTGTACGTAAGGTCGCTTCCAGATCGGGTACGGTTTCCATACGAAAGCGCTCCAGTTGTTTCTGGTTTTTTACTTGTGGGTCGGAGATGGCTATGAAAGTAAAGTTGTCATCCGGAGCCGTCCTTTTCTCTAATTCGAAATCATGTCGGTTTGTCTTTTTTGATTGATCCAGTCGGGCATAGTATCCGGTAGGAAGTGCATTCTTAACTGTGGGTTGATAATCTGCCGGTACCGACACATACACAAACTTGGATTGGTTGAAGTCGGATGGAAGATAATAATATCCTTTTTCATCCGTTTGAGTGAAGTGAACTCCGTCGGTCACTACTACCCCGGAAATCGGACTTTTACGGGTATCGGTTACAATACCTTTTACTGTCATTCCTTTTTTGGAAGGAATGTTGGCTGCATAACTGCAAGCTATCGAGATAGATAACATTAGCAGGCAGGAAGATAAACATCTGACTTGTTTCATCTGTTCTTTTAATATGTTGTTTAACTTAATTAGATATGCAAAGAGAAAGGATTGAGATGAAGTGCAAATGACAATGAGATTACATCTTTGTATCTTCTCTTCTTTTTGTTGAAAACGAAGTTATTTAACTCTTCGCGGGAACAATTGCCAATTCATCCGGTAAAATGGTTATTGATAGTCTCTCGGAAAGGTGCGACCTTTGCAAATGTCAATGAGATACTGACATTAATAAGATAATTTCTAATTAAAGATATATAGATATGAAAGCATTTGATGTTATTATTATTGGTTTCGGCAAAGGTGGGAAGACTCTTGCGGCTGAATTTGCAAAGCGCGGACAGAAAGTTGCTGTTATAGAACGTTCTGATAAGATGTATGGTGGTACGTGTATCAATATTGGCTGTATTCCGACTAAAACATTGGTGCATCAGGCGAAAATCGCTTCCGGTATGGTGGGAGTCACTTTTGAAGAAAAAAGTGAGTTTTACCGTAATGCTATTGCTGTGAAAGATTTTGTGACGGGTATACTGAGAAACAAGAACTACCATAACCTAGCGGATCATCCGAATGTGACGGTTTATACAGGTATGGGCTCTTTTCTTTCTGCAGATACCGTTGCTGTTCGTACCGCTACGGAAGAGATAGTATTGACATCCAAACAAATCATAATCAATACAGGTGCGGAAACTGTGATTCCGTCTATTGAAGGAGTTGTGGATAATCCTTTTGTATATACCAGTACTTCAATCATGGAACTGACCGCTCTTCCACGTCATCTCGTCATTGTCGGCGGTGGTTATATCGGGCTGGAATTTGCGTCTATGTACGCCTCTTTCGGCTCTCAGGTAACGGTACTGGAGAGCTATCCCGAACTGATAGCCCGTGAAGACCGCGACATTGCCGCAAGTGTGAAAGAAACGTTGGAGAAAAAAGGGATTGTTTTCAAGATGAACGCGAAGGTGCAGTCTGTGAACCATACATCAGAAAAAGCAATGGTTGCTTTCACTGATTCGCAAACAGATGAGGCATTTGAACTTGAAGCCGATGCCGTGTTGTTGGCTACAGGGCGCAGGCCTAACACGAAAGAGCTTCATCTGGAAGCTGCCGGAGTAGAAGTGGATGCACGTGGAGCTATCATTGTAGATGAATATTTGAAAACAACGAATCCCCGAATACGCGCGGTGGGTGATGTGAAAGGTGGTTTGCAGTTTACTTATATTTCATTGGATGACTATCGGATTATCCGGGAAGATTTATTCGGAAAGGCGGAACGAAAAACAAGTGATCGTGATCCGGTCAGTTATTCCGTATTTATTGATCCGCCTTTGGCCCGTATTGGTTTGAATGAGGAGGAGGCCCGTAAGCAGAATCTCGATATTATCGTAAAGAAGTTACCTGTTATGGCGATACCGAGAGCCAAGACTTTGGGAGAAACAGACGGTTTGTTGAAAGCTGTCATTGATAAGAATACAGGAAAGATATTGGGTTGTATGCTGTTTGCACCTGACTCCAGCGAAGTTATTAATATCGTCGCCCTCGCCATGAAGGCAGGGCAGGACTATACCTTCCTGCGCGACTTCATTTTTACTCATCCCAGCATGAGTGAGGCATTAAATGATTTGTTTTCGTAATAGTGTAAACCGTTTGCCCCAGTCGTACCACTAAGTGCATCTCACTGGTACGACTGGGTATACTTGTTCTTACATAAAATCCTCCCCCTCGTCCGGCCTTGATGAAGCATTGAAGTTAGATATTTGCATCTTCCCATTTTCTCTCTGTTTTTCAAAGTACTCGTAAAAAAATGAAATAAATAAAGGAAACAAATTGATGATGTTTGTTTTTTTGTATATTCGTGAAAAGTGGTAAACACACAAAGCAAAACTCAAAGAATACAAATTAAAAACAGCGATTATGAAAAACAGGACTTTTGAAGATTTTGATTTTACGGACTTTTGGGATGATGACGAATATGCAAAGAATGGATATATTGGTGAATTCCCTACGGAAGAGATGATAGAAGAAGTAGAACGCGAACTGGGATATAAACTGCCCGAGTCCTATATCTGGTTGATGAAACAGCATAACGGTGGAATACCTTTCAATGTCTGTTTTCCTTGTGATGAACCGACTAGTTGGGCGGATGATCATGTGGCTATTACCGGCATTATGGGAATGGACAAGGATAAGATGTATTCTCTTTGCGGACAACTCGGAAGTCGTTTCATGATTGAAGAATGGGGGTATCCGGATATTGGAGTGGCTATTTGCGACTGTCCTTCTGCCGGGCATGATATGATTTTCCTTGATTATCGGGAGTGTGGTCCGCAGGGAGAACCGAAAGTCGTTCATGTCGATCAGGAGAATGATTATTATATCACTTTGCTGGCCGATAACTTTGAAGATTTTATTCGTGGACTTGTCAACGAAGAAGTGTTTGATACGTTGGAAGAAGATGAAAGGAAAGAGTTGGAAAAAGTTCGTACCGCAGCTTTCTCGCCACTTCTGTCTGATTTATGCTCGAAGTGTGATAATCCCGTCGATACGGAACGATGGATTCGTAAAGTATCGGAAGAAATCGTAACTGATAAAGGATTCTTTGCACTTCATGCCGATACACGCTCCTATATGCTTTACGACATTCAATTATGGCTTTATACCAATGTCTATCCCGATACTACGGAAGAAGATTATTTATCTGCCTATAAAAAAATAATAGCCTTGGACGGTGAATTTAGTACGGGAGGATATGCTCCGGATTTTGTTACTGACTGGCTGACGCGACGTAAGGAGAGCGGTATTATTACTTGCAATAATGGTATTGTTTCAATGACGACGGGAGCAAAGGAAACCTTACTGGCTGACCGGGATAAGATGTGATTCTTGATTGGTAAATATAAAGGTACAGGGGCAGGATTGGATGAACAACAATGTCTCTGAAACGAACAAAGAGCAATAATTTGTGTTTATTTATTATAAATATATATCTTTGTCCCGAATTATAAACACGTAAATTTATGAAAAAGATTTTTGGTGCTTTAATGATTGCCGTATGTATCGGTATGGCAATGCCTGCCCAGGCACAATTGCATTTTGGTGTAAAGGGTGGTTTGAACTTGTCTAAAGCAAGCTTTTCAGATGTGAAGACAAACTTTAAAAAGGATAATTTTACAGGCTTCTTTATCGGTCCGATGGCGGAGTTTAATATTCCGGTGGTAGGACTGGGAGTAGATGCGTCTTTGCTTTTTGCTCAGAGGGGTATAAAGATCTCTGACGGGGGCGAAGAAGCTACTGTTAAGCAGAACGGTCTTGATATTCCGGTCAATTTGAAATATAATATTGGTTTGGGAAGCCTGTTAGGTCTTTATGTGGCTGCCGGTCCTGATTTTTATTTCGACTTTGAAAAGACATCAAAGGTTGATAAGAAGAAAGCGGAAGTAGGCATTAATGTCGGTGCAGGTGTGAAGTTGCTGAATCATTTACAGGTAGGTGCCAACTATAACATTCCGTTGGGTAAGACTGCTAGTTTTGAGGATGTTGAAGGTTCATACAAGACCAAGACTTGGCAAGTATCCGTTGCTTATATTTTCTAAGCAATCTGTTACTTTATATACTATCAAAGAAAGAGCTTCTGATCTAAGGAAGCTCTTTTTTTGTTCCGGGATTTTGTGCAAAGTGTCAGCCGGTGAATCTGAATTTATTTTCTCAGATTCTTGTTCTCAGGCAATTTTTCTTTTCAGTGTTCTTCTTTCCTCTTTTAAATCCCCATTTTTTTATTGTACTTTTGTGCTTGCAATGAAAAAGTATGTAGATGTCATATTACCATTACCGCTTCCGAAATATTTCACCTATTCTCTGCCGGATGAATGTGCGGAAGAGGTCGAGATCGGTTGTCGTGTGATAGTTCCTTTCGGACGGAAGAAGTTTTATACAGCTATCGTTCGTAATGTTCATTATTGTGCTCCGACGGAGTATGAGGTGAAGGAAATATCAGCATTGCTGGATGCTTCTCCTATTTTGTTGCCCACTCAGTTTAAATTCTGGGAATGGCTGGCGGATTATTATCTCTGTACGCAAGGAGATGTTTATAAAGCGGCACTTCCTTCCGGCTTGAAGTTGGAGAGTGAAACGATCGTGGAATATAATCCTGACTTTGAAGCGGATACACCATTGTCAGAAAGAGAACAGCGTATTCTTGATTTGCTTTCGGTAGACTCCCAGCAGTGTGTCACTAAACTGGAGAAGGAGAGTGATATGAAAAATATCCTTACCGTCATTAAATCTCTGCTGGATAAAGAAGCCATTTTTGTGAAAGAAGAATTGCGTCGTACTTACAAGCCAAAAACAGAGGCAAGGGTACGATTAGCGGGCTCTGCTGATGAAAAGAGGCTTCATATCTTGTTTGATATCCTGTCCCGTGCTCCGAAGCAGTTGGCGTTGCTGATGAAATATGTAGAGTGTTCAGGAATATTAGGAAGAGAAACGCCAAAAGAAGTTTCGAAAAAAGAACTTTTACAACGTGCGGGTGTATCTCCTTCTATTCTGAATGGTCTGGTGGAAAAAAAGATATTTGAGATTTACTTTCATGAGGTCGGTCGGTTGAATCAGCAAGTGAAAGATGTGGTTGAGTTGAATGCCTTGAACGAGTTTCAGCAGCGGGCACATGATGAGATCATACAATCCTTTCAGGAGAAAAATGTCTGTCTGCTTTATGGAGTTACATCAAGTGGTAAAACAGAAGTATATATTCATCTGATAGAAGAAACGATCCGTCAGGGAAAACAAGTGTTGTATCTCTTGCCTGAAATAGCGTTGACAACTCAAATCACAGAGCGTTTGCAACGGGTATTCGGTTCTCGTTTGGGGATTTATCATTCCAAGTTTCCGGATGCCGAGCGAGTAGAGATTTGGCGCAAACAACTGGGAGAGAAAGGGTATGATATTATTCTGGGGGTCCGTTCTTCCGTATTTTTGCCTTTCCGTGATCTGGGATTGGTCATTGTGGACGAGGAGCATGAGAATACATATAAGCAACAAGATCCGGCTCCCCGTTATCATGCACGTAATGCAGCTATCGTACTGGCTGCCATGTATGGAGCTAAAACACTTCTCGGAACTGCCACTCCCTCTATAGAAACATGGCAGAACGCTACCAGTGGAAAATATGGATTTGTACAGCTGAAAGAACGATATAAAGAGATTCAGTTACCGGAAATAATCCCGGTAGATATCAAAGAACTTCATCGCAAGAGGCGGATGGTAGGACAGTTCTCACCGCTGCTGATACAATACATGAAAGAGGCACTGGAGCAGAAAGAACAAGTCATTCTCTTTCAAAATCGCCGCGGATTTGCACCGATGGTAGAATGTCGTACTTGCGGCTGGGTGCCGAAATGTAAGAACTGCGATGTGAGCCTGACTTATCATAAGGGAATCAACCAACTGACATGCCATTATTGCGGCTATACCTATCAACTGCCGAAATCCTGTCCCGCCTGCGAAGGTACAGAACTGGTCAATCGTGGTTTTGGAACGGAAAAGATTGAAGATGATATTAAGGTTCTTTTCCCGGAAGCGGCTGTGGCCCGCATGGATCTGGATACTACCCGTACCCGTGCTGCCTATGAAAAGATTATCGCCGATTTTGAACAAGGGAAAACAGATATACTGATTGGTACGCAGATGGTGTCGAAAGGGCTGGACTTTGACCATGTAAGTATAGTAGGTATTCTGAATGCCGACACCATGTTGAACTATCCGGATTTCCGTTCTTACGAACGTGCCTTTCAACTGATGGCACAAGTGGCGGGACGAGCCGGGCGTAAGAATAAACGTGGGCGGGTAGTGCTGCAAACGAAGAGTATTGAACATCCTATTATCCACCAGGTTATCGGCAATAATTATGAAGAAATGGTGGATGGTCAGCTCGCAGAGCGGCAAATGTTCCACTATCCTCCCTACTATCGGTTGGTATATGTTTATTTGAAGAACCATAATGAATCACTGCTGGATCAGATGGCAGCGGTCATGGCAGATAAGCTAAGAATGGTGTTCGGCAACCGGGTATTGGGACCGGACAAACCTCCCGTTGCCCGTATCCAGACCTTATTCATAAAAAAGATAGTGCTGAAGATCGAACAGAATGCTCCGATGGGACGTGCACGCGAATTGCTGCAACGTATTCAGAAAGAGATGCTGGAAGATGAACGCTATAAGTCTCTGATCGTCTATTATGATGTAGATCCGATGTAGCCCTCCATATAGATCTCACTAATTTTCTCTTATAATAACCTTTATAAATTAATTAACCATGAAACGACTTACGATTTATTGCTTAACATGTCTTATTGGTGTGAGTCCTCTTTTTGCTCAACAAGGAGTGACTCAGTGTGGAACCTCTACGGGGCAACCGAAATTTCCAATAGAGACTTACGAGGAACTGCCTGACCCTACGCCCCCCTCTGACAAAGAATGGGCAGCAGTGATTACCACCCAGGTTTCCTGGGGAACTACCGATGTCCGGTATGCGAAACACAAACTCCCCCAGTTGAAGAAACAGCAAATTGCAGTCTTGAAAGGCTGGCGCGGCGAACGTGTAAATGCGCAGGCTGTCGTATGGACAGGTGCTGAAGTGAAAGACTTGAACTTCAGCTTTACTGATTTTAAAGATAAAAAAGGAAATTCTCTTTCGAACGAAGCATTCAAGGGCGGTTTCATCCGTTACGTGATGACCGATGAATTGAATAAGGACGGCAGAGGTGCATGTGGGCACCGAAAGGCTGTGGATTTTGATTCACTGCTGGTAGCCGATCCGATTGACACGAATCTGAAATCTCTGGCTCTTCCTTCGCGTACGGTTCAGCCTATCTGGGTGCAATGCTGGATTCCTCAATCCGCTGCTCCCGGAACTTATAAGGGAGCATTACTGGTAAAAGACGGTTCCCGTCTGTTGCAGCAGCTTAATCTTGAAATAGTAGTTTCTTCCCGTGAACTTCCTGTACCGTCCGAATGGGCTTATCATCTGGATTTGTGGCAGAGCCCGTTTGCTGTTGCCCGTTATTATCAGGTTCCCTTGTGGAGTCAGGAACATTTGGACGCTATGCGCCCATTGATGAAAATGTTGGCGGATGCCGGACAGAAGATTATTACAGCTACCTTGACACATAAGCCCTGGAACGGTCAGACAGAAGATTATTTTGACACGATGGTCACTTGGATGAAACGTGCTGACGGTACTTGGGCTTTTGACTATACCGTTTTCGACCGTTGGGTAGAATTTATGATGAGTGTCGGTATTGACAAACAGATCAACTGCTACTCTATGGTTCCCTGGGAATTATCTTTCCAGTATTTTGACCAGGCTACGAATTCATTGCAATTTGTGAAGACAGCACCGGGGGAACCTGCTTATGAAGAGATATGGGTTGCCATGCTTGCTTCCTTCTCCAAGCATTTGAAAGAGAAAGGCTGGTTTGATATTTGTACGATTGCGATGGATGAGCGTCCGATGGAGGTGATGCAGAAAACATTGAAGGTGATTCGTAAAGCAGATCCTGAGTTTAAAGTATCACTGGCTGGTAACTATCATGCTGAGATAGAGCCTGATTTATATGACTATTGCATAACTATCGGTCAGAACTTCCCGGAAGAGGTGCGTCTCCGTCGTTTGGCTGAGAATAAGCGCACTACTTATTATACTTGTTGTACGGAAGCACATCCTAATACATTCACCTTTTCCGATCCGGCTGAGGCTGCCTGGATGAGTTACTATTGCTCTAAGAAACATCTGGACGGCTATCTGCGCTGGGCATACAATAGCTGGCCTTTGGAACCATTGCTTGATTCACGTTTCCGTACCTGGGCGGCTGGAGATACTTATCTGGTATATCCGGGAGCTCGTAGCTGTATCCGTTTCGAACGTTTGATCGAAGGTATTCAGGCACACGAAAAAATAACGATTCTCCGCCAGGAATTTGAGAAAAAGGGAGATAAAGCCGGACTAAAGAAAATAGAGAAAATGTTAGCTCCGTTCAGACTGGGGGCCATGCCGGAAATACCGGCAGCTGTTACCGTGAACCGGGCGAATCAGATACTGAATTCGTTTTAATATAGCAGAGACGAATTAATTCTGCCAATTATTAAAAGTAAATGATGAAGAAAATACTGTTTGTCTGTTTAGGAAATATCTGCCGTAGCTCTACGGCAGAAGGGGTAATGCTTCACCTGATCAAAGAAGCCGGACTGGAAAAAGAGTTTGTGATAGATTCCGCGGGAATCCTGTCATATCATCAGGGTGAATTGCCGGATAGCCGGATGCGTGCCCATGCTGCCCGTCGTGGTTATCAACTGGTTCATCGCTCCCGTCCGGTACGAACGGAGGATTTTTATAATTTTGATTTGATTATTGGCATGGACGACCGTAACATAGACGATCTGAAAGAGAAAGCTCCTTCTATGGAAGAATGGAAAAAGATTCACCGTATGACGGAGTATTGTACCCGTATTCCTGCCGATCATGTCCCCGACCCCTACTATGGAGGGGCCGAAGGATTTGAGTATGTGCTGGATGTGCTCGAAGATGCCTGTGCCGGCCTGCTTACTTCTTTAGCTCAGGATAGCTGATCCGGGTGTGGTAAGCAATCTTCAGCTTTTCTTTGAATACTGCCTTAATCGTCGCAATGTCCTTGAAAGTAATAGGGCATTCTTTGAAGTAACCTTCTGCAACTTGGGAGTCAATGATTTTGTCGACCAAGTTGCTTATACTTTCTTCGGTATACTCCGGTAAGCTGCGTGAAGCGGCTTCAACGGCATCCGCCATCATCAGAATGGCTGTCTCTTTTGAGAAAGGATTGGGACCCGGATAAGTGAACAGCTCCTCATTCGGTTCTTCGTCCGGATGTTCGTTTTTCCATGAAATATAGAAGAATTTCGTTTTTCCTCGTCCATGATGAGTGCTGATGAAGTCTTTGATTACTTTCGGCAGATTGTGTTTGTCTGCCAGTTTCAACCCGTCTGTCACGTGACTGATCACGACCTGAGCACTCTGTTCGTAATTCAGATTCTTATGAGGATTGACTCCTCCCGACTGGTTTTCTGTAAAGAAGGCCGGATTCTCCATCTTGCCAATATCATGATATAAGGCTCCGGTACGTACTAATTGACTTTTCGCTCCAATACGGATGGCTGCCTCTGCTGCCAGATTGGCTACCTGCATAGAGTGCTGGAAAGTTCCGGGCACTGTTTCGGACATTTGCCGCAGGAGGTCGCTGTTGATATTTGAAAGTTCGACCAAAGTCACATTAGAAGTAAAGCCGAATGTTTTTTCCAACAGGAACAACAGCGGATATGTAAACAGCAGCAGGATACCATTGATAATGAAATAGGTGTACATCCGGACATTCAGTTTCGAAAAGTCATTGGCAAGTCCGTTTTCAGTCATTAGCTCAAAAGCGAAGTAGATGGCTGCATAAGTCAGTATCACCAATAATGCCGTACGGAAGAGTTGTGATCTCTGTGAGAGTTCCCTTAAACTGAATATGGCAACTAATCCGGCAGCTAACTGCGTCAGAATAAACTCATGCGGAAAACGCAGTGATATAGAACAGATCAATATCGTAATGACATGCGTCAGGAAAGCCGTTCGCGAATCAAGGAAAACTCGTATGATGATGGGCAGCATCGCATACGGAATCATATATACATTGAATATATTGTGTGTTACCATGAAAGCGGTTACCACACTATAGAATACAATCAGTGTAAACAATAACGACAGGCTGCCTTTGCGCTCATAATAATCTTTCCTGAACAGGTCGAGATAGAGCATGAAGCAAAGCATCAGCATGCCGACAAATAAAATCTGTCCGGCAAGAATCAGACGGCTCTGATCGATGGATTCACTGCGTTTGATGGACTCTTTGCGTAATGATTCCAGTATGTTATAAGTTTCCGGACTAATGATTTCTCCACGATCTATAATTTTCTGTCCGCTGACAACCAATCCGTTTGCCCAGGAATAATTATTAAGCATTTCTTCTTTGGCGGTCTGCGTCCGTTGCTGGTCGAAGGTAAGATTAGGAGTGATATATTCGTTTAAGGAACATTGTCTCAGAATCTCACGGTTGAAGTGGGTCGTATCTGCGGATAACAAGTATTCATAGGCTTTCTTGACCGTATATATATTATCGGTAGGCTTGGAGTTAGCAAGCTTATCATCGATGATCATGATAGCCGATGTGCTGTCTTTGTGGAGTTTTTGTATGTTTTCTGTCGATACGATACCTGCCCCGTATATTTCTTTTAATGTCCGTTCGATGTATCGCAGATAATCTACGGAAGGGAGTATACCTTTCAGATGAGTATGGTAATTCTCCTTTAACTTACTGATTGCATCTTTTTCAATCTGTTTGTCGAGCAGATAATAGGGTTGGAAGGAAGCCAACAGACTATCCTGCTCCCGGTTCACTACTGCATCGTCTTTGTAGATCGGAAAGTCGAAAGTTGCAATCAGTTGTCCGTACTTCCAAGGCTTGTTGATATCAAACTGATAGTTGAACTTCCCGTCACGTGGCAGGAAATAGACAATCAGTGTCACTGTGACTATAAACAGCAATGATTTATATAATAGATCTCTTCGTGAGAACCTCTTTTTTTTCTTCATATGTTCCATACGCATTGAAATTTTTGCGAAAAGTACAAAAAAAAACAATAGTGTGGAAAAAAAGGTTTAATTTTGCCACGATTTACCTATACTAACCCAAATTATGGCAGAAAGAAAAGTAAGAGTTCGTTTTGCTCCGAGTCCTACGGGAGCATTGCACATCGGCGGTGTGCGTACAGCTTTGTATAATTATCTGTTTGCGCGTCAACACGGCGGAGACTTGATTTTTCGTATTGAAGATACTGACTCTAACCGGTTTGTTCCGGGAGCGGAAGAGTACATACTCGAGTCATTCAAGTGGTTGGGTATCCACTTTGACGAAGGAGTGAGCTTCGGTGGAGAACATGGCCCGTACCGTCAGTCCGAACGTCGCGAAATTTATAAGAAATATGTGCAGATTTTGCTGGACAATGACAAAGCATACATAGCTTTTGATACTCCCGAGGAACTGGACGCTAAGCGTGCGGAAATTGCTAACTTCCAATATGATGCATCTACCCGTGGGATGATGCGTAATTCTCTGACGATGTCGAAAGAAGAAGTGGACGCATTGATTGCTGAAGGAAAGCAATATGTGGTTCGTTTCAAAATCGAGCCGAACGAGAATGTTCACGTGAATGACTTGATTCGTGGTGAAGTAGTTATTAATTCATCTATTCTGGATGATAAGGTGCTCTATAAGTCGGCTGATGAATTGCCTACTTATCATCTTGCCAATATCGTAGACGACCATTTAATGGAAGTGTCTCATGTAATCCGTGGCGAAGAATGGCTGCCTTCAGCTCCGTTGCACGTACTGTTATACCGTGCATTCGGTTGGGAAGATACGATGCCGGAATTTGCCCACCTGCCTTTGCTGCTGAAACCGGAAGGAAACGGTAAGCTGAGCAAGCGTGACGGCGACCGCCTGGGATTCCCTGTATTCCCGTTGGAATGGCGTCCGGAATCGGGCGAAGTGTCTTCCGGATATCGTGAATCAGGTTATTTGCCCGAAGCGGTGATTAACTTCCTGGCTTTATTGGGATGGAATCCGGGCAACGATCAGGAAGTAATGTCTATGGATGAGATGATACAGTTGTTCGATATCCATCGTTGCAGTAAGTCGGGGGCTAAATTCGACTATAAAAAAGGTATTTGGTTCAATCATCAGTATATCCAGCTTAAACCGAATGAAGAGATTGCCGAACTGTTTCTGCCTGTGCTGAAAGAGCATGGCGTGGAAGCTCCTTTCGAGAAGGTTGTTACGGTAGTTGGTATGATGAAAGATCGTGTAAGTTTTATCAAGGAACTGTGGGATGTATGTAGCTTCTTCTTTGTAGCTCCTGCTGAATATGACGAAAAGACAGTAAAGAAACGCTGGAAGGAAGACTCTGCAAAATGTATGACGGAATTGGCGGAAGTCATTGCCGGCATTGAAGATTTCAGCATTGAAGGCCAGGAAAAAGTAGTGATGGACTGGATTGCTGAGAAAGGTTACCACACGGGTAATATAATGAATGCTTTCCGTTTGACGCTGGTGGGCGAAGGAAAAGGTCCGCACATGTTCGATATCTCTTGGGTACTGGGCAAGGAAGAGACATTGGCTCGTATGAAGCGTGCCGTAGAGGTACTTAAATAATTAGGACTTGTAAATTATGCTTTACAACCTGGCAATAGTTATTTATGACCTTCTGGTTCATTTAGCTGCCCCGTTTAGCCGTAAACCCCGAAAAATGATGAAGGGGCATTGGGTGGTATATGAGCTTTTACGTCAACAAGTGGAGAAAGGAGAACAGTATATCTGGTTTCATGCTGCTTCGCTCGGTGAGTTTGAACAGGGGCGTCCATTAATAGAAATGATTCGGGAAAAATATCCCAATTATAAGATATTGCTTACTTTTTTCTCTCCTTCCGGTTACGAAGTGCGCAAGCATTACCGGGGAGCGGACATTGTATGCTATCTGCCGTTTGATAAACCGCGGAATGTGAAGAAGTTCCTGGATATTGCAAACCCTTGCATGGCGTTCTTCATCAAGTACGAATTCTGGAAGAATTATCTGGATGAACTTCATAAACGTCGTATTCCAGTATATAGCGTATCTTCCATTTTCCGTCGTGATCAGATATTCTTTAAATGGTATGGAGGAACTTATCGCAATGTGTTGAAAGATTTCGATCATTTGTTTGTGCAGAATGAGGCCTCCAAACGCTATTTGTCGAAGATTGGTATCAGTCGTGTGACAGTGGTGGGAGATACTCGTTTCGACCGTGTGTTGCAGATTCGCGAAGAGGCCAAAGACCTTCCGCTGGTGAAAATGTTTAAAGGAGACAATGCCTTTACATTTGTGGCGGGCAGTTCTTGGGGACCGGATGAGGATTTGTTTCTGGAGTATTTCAACAGCCATCCGGAAATGAAGCTGATTATTGCTCCGCATGTGATTGATGAAAATCATCTGGTGGAAATAATCAGTAAGTTGAAACGTCCTTATGTACGCTATACTCGTGCTGACGAAAAGAATGTGTTGAAAGTTGATTGTTTGATTATCGACTGCTTCGGACTGCTATCTTCTATTTATCGTTATGGAGAAGTGGCATATATTGGAGGTGGTTTTGGTGTCGGCATTCATAATACGCTGGAAGCGGCTGTATATGGTATTCCTGTCATATTCGGACCGAAATATCAAAAGTTTATGGAGGCGATCCGATTGCTCGAAGCCAAAGGCGCATACTCAATAAAGGATTATGATGAACTCAAAGCCTTGCTGGACCGATTCCAGACAGACGATGTTTTCATGCGTGAAACCGGTGCGAATGCCGGTTATTATGTGACCAGTAATGCCGGAGCTACGGAAAAGATTATGCACATGATTAACTTTTAGAGATTGATATATAAGAATAATGATCCCCTTATTTTAGTACTCCATTATGGATAAGGCTAAAATAGGGGGATTTTCTTTTAAAGCTGTTTTCCGGCTATGTAACTTTCAGCTTGAATTTCTTAAGGTGGAGTTTTGCTTTCGGTGAATGCTTATAGCTTTTATATTTTATTGATTTCTTGTTCCAATAAATTTTTCAGCTCTTTAGCTGTGATGTGAGTGAAACGTTTCACGATGTTTCCTTGCTTATCCATTATCAGGTACATCGGTAGCCCTGTCATCTGAAACTGCTTCCATAAGTAATTCCATTGCTCTTTGTTTAGCCAATAGTGATCTCCGGCTATATTTTCTATGAGTATTTTCCATGTTTTTTGTATATGATTATATAGTAGAGTTCTTGTTGATATAGCTGCTTGGTATTGCATGAATATGGTTTAAGAGATGATAGGAGCCAAACTTGTATTAGAGTACTTCCCGATAAGTACAAGACTTGCTCGTGGCAAGTACTTGAGTTGTTTGATTCTGGTACAACGTTTGAGTCGAAGATGTACGACATTTGAATGAAAGATGTACAGCTATTAGTTCATACTACTACTTGGATACTTTCTGCATTCAGCCCTTTCAGTTTTTCTCGCAAACGACTTGCCGGAAGGGGGGAGCGGCTGAAGGAACACTTTTATACCCCTTCTCAGATTGCTTAGAGAAGGGGGGAGTGGTTTCAGCCCCTTTCAGCCTCGGTCATATATAAATTCATAATTTACTGGCTGTGGCTACTTTGTCTGCAAGTTATAGCCATTTAGCATACGGGCTGAATTCTGTAGGCTCGGAGATGAGTTTCATTCACCACCGAGATGAAGGTTACCCGCCTCCGAAGTGAAAATGGATAGTATACCGGGTTATTTAAAATGAATAAACCGATCTATAGTTCAGAAAAAAAACAGAGGCTTCGTTTGCCTCAAACAGAGGTTCTGTTTGTTCCTGATAGAACCTTTGTTTGGGATCAATACAGGCTCTATTGAGACGGAAGTTAGTAGTTTCCGAATATTTTATCTTTCCGGCTGAAGGGGCTGAAACTATTTACCCTTTCATAGAGCATGTCAGAGAAGGGGTGTAAAAGCACGCCTTCAGCCGCTATCCCCTTCTGGCAAGTCGTTTGCGAGAAAAGCTGAAAGGGCTGAAGGCTGTTTTTTCTATTTATACCATTGAGAATACATCAGGTAATTGTGAGCGATTTTTTGGTTTAGCTCCTTCGCCTGTTCAGGGTCTACCTTCTTAATAAATTTAGCGGGTACTCCGCCCCAGATACTTCCGGGTTCTATTACTGTATTACTCAATACCAAAGAGCCGGCGGCAACGATGGCTCCTTCGCCCACTATAGCATGATCCAGTATGGTAGATCCCATTCCTATGAGTGCATAATCTTTAACAGTTGCTCCATGAATGGTCACATTATGTCCTACCGAAACATGATCACCGATTTCAATGGTTGATTTCTCATATAAAGTATGTAGCACGGTTCCATCTTGAATATTGACTCCATTGCCTATCCGTATAGAATTGACGTCACCACGCAATACTGTACAGAACCAGATGCTACAGTCATCTCCTATTTTTACATCTCCTATAATAGTTGCATTGTCTGCCAAAAAGCAGTTCTCTCCAATTTCGGGAGTAAAACCTCGAACTGATTTGATTAAAGCCATAAAATATATTGTTTTTGATGATGTTTTTATTGAATACTTTTCCATTTTGACACATCCTCCCTCGTGTTAGGCTCAGATGTCGCACGGAAACAGTTTTAAATAGCTTCTGTTGCTTCTTGCAACCATTTCTTTTCTTCTTTGTTCAGACTGGGAGAAAGTTTATCGTAAACGGTTTGATGATAGTCATTGAACCACTTGATTTCTTCTGCCGTCAGCATCTCTTTGATGATACCTTTCTTGCAGATAGGACATAGGGTGATGGTTTCAAACTTAAGGTATTCTCCAAACATTCCTTCTCTGTCTTTGCAGACCAGCGTCAGATTTTCGGTGCGTATCCCGTGGCTGCCTGCTTTATACACACCGGGTTCATTGGAAGTGACCATGCCGGGTTGCAGCACAACAGGATTCTCATTCATACGGATACTTTGAGGTCCTTCGTGAACACTCAGAAAATGTCCGACGCCATGTCCCGTGCCATGTAGGAAGTTCATTCCATGACTCCAGATAGGCATACGGGCCAATACGTCGAGCTGAGCACCGCGTGTTCCGGCAGGGAATTTAGCCATTGCCAATGCAATGTGACCTTTTAATATTAAGGTATAGTCTGTTTTTTCTTCTTCCGTCAGTTCACCTAATGCAATGGTGCGGGTGATATCGGTAGTTCCGTCCCAATATTGTGCTCCCGAATCCAACAGAAGGAAACCTTTTGGTTGAAGCGTGACATCGCTTTCCGGTGTTGCTGAATAGTGCACAATTGCTCCATGCTCTTTGTATCCGGCGATTGTATCGAAGCTTTCTCCCATATAAAGAGGTTGGGCTGCTCGGAACTCATGTAACTTCCGGTCTACACTTAATTCGGTCTCTTTGCCCGAAGGTACTGATTCTTCCAGCCATTTGAGGAATTTGACAAGTGCCACACCATCCCGTTGCATCGCATGGTGGATGCCGTCAATTTCCTGCTCATTACGAATTGCTTTCAGTAACGTCACGGGGGATTCGCCACGGATGATCTTACATGAAGGATTGATGGATGTGTAAATTGCATAGTTCGTTCTTCTGGGATCGATGAGTATGCTTTCTCCTGTAAAAGAACTCAGAAAAGCCTCTGTTTCATCATATCTCTTCAGGCTGACCTTCTGCTCTTTCAAATACTCGCTTACTTCTTGGGTAACCTTCTCCGGCGAGATAAAATAAATCACATCGTCCTGAGTAATCAGCAGGTAACTCACTATAACCGGATTGCAATGTACATCACTTCCTCTCAAATTAAGAGTCCATGCTATTTCGTCCAGACTGGACAAGAATAAGGCATAAATACCTTTCTTTTTCAGTTCAGCACGAATAGCGGTAACTTTTTCCTCACAACTTTTTCCTGCATATTTGACGTCATAGATGAAGGCCGGAGCATCGGGCATGGAAGGACGGTCTTTCCATATGCTTTTCAGCGGGTCGCCAAACATATCGATCTGTAACTGATATGGCGCCAGATCCTCCTTCATCTGTTCCACCTGTTGCACAGAAAACATTTTTCCATCAATGCTCACAGATTCTCCCGGCTTTAGATTCTGACAGAGAAACGCTGTGATGCTCGGGGTTTCCGGTAACATCTCCTTATATAATGTAATACCGCTGCCTTCTAATTCCTTTTCCGCTTGTAGAAAATATCGGGAATCTGTCCACAATCCGGCTTTATCCATTAAGACAACGGCTGTTCCGGCGGAACCCGTAAAACCGGAAATCCATTCACGGGACATCCAGTAAGGAGCTACATACTCACTCAGGTGCGGATCGGTACTGGGAATGATGAACGCTTTGATATGGTTAGGATGAAATGTCATCCGTAGCGCGTGTAGACGCTCTTTTATACTCTGTTTCATACCTTATTATATTAATTATAGACATATTTAAGAGTTTCAAAGGTACTAACTTTTCGTGGTTAATGATTTGTTTATGAATAGTTTTTGAGAAATATTTGCCGAAAGTTTTGTGAATAAAGAAAGTATGTGTAATTTTGCGGCGCAATTTGACTGCGGAAATTTTTAACCAATAACATATTAATAATAACAAAATGATTGTAGTACCTGTAAAAGAAGGCGAAAACATTGAAAAAGCGCTGAAGAAGTTTAAAAGAAAATTTGAGAAAACTGGTATCGTAAAAGAATTGAGAAGCAGACAGCAATTTGATAAACCGTCTGTAACTAAAAGACTTAAGAAAGAACGTGCGGTTTATGTACAACAACTTCAGCAAGTAGAAGATTAATAATTCGTAATTTCCTTTGAATTATTGAATTCTTTTCATACATTCGTTGCACGATTTTAGATGTAGCGATATTATGTTAATTAAATCTTTTCTTGATTATCTCCGGTATGAGCGGAATTATTCCGAAAAAACCGTTCTGGCGTATGGCGAGGATATAAAGCAGCTGCGGGAGTTTGCTCAAGAAGAGTACGGAAAGTTTGATCCGTTGGAGGTGGAAGGTGAACTGATTCGTGAATGGATTGTTTCATTAATGGATAGGGGATATACTTCGACTTCTGTAAATCGTAAGTTGAGTTCGCTCCGGTCGTTCTATAAGTATCTTTTAAGGCAAGGAGAGGTGACAGTGGATCCGTTAAGGAAAATAACAGGACCTAAGAATAAAAAAACGTTACCTGTTTTTCTGAAAGAGAGCGAAATGGATAAGTTGCTGGATGATACGGACTTTGGCGAAGGATTTAAAGGTTGTCGCGACCGGTTAATTGTTGAAATGTTTTATGTCACCGGCATGAGGCTTTCAGAATTGATAGGTTTGGATGATAAGGATGTGGATTTCTCCGCTTCTCTTTTGAAAGTAACCGGGAAAAGAAACAAGCAAAGGCTGATACCGTTCGGTGACGAACTGCGGGAGTTGATGCTTGAATATATTAATATAAGAAACGAAATGATTCCGGAAAGGTCGGAAGCCTTCTTCGTGAAGGAGAGTGGTGAACGGCTTTATAAGAATCTGGTCTATAATTTAGTGAAACGGAACCTGTCAAAGGTGGCGACGCTGAAGAAAAGAAGTCCTCACGTGTTGAGGCATACTTTTGCTACCACGATGCTGAATAATGAAGCGGAACTGGGCGCGGTAAAAGAACTTTTGGGTCACGAGAGTATCGCAACTACCGAGATCTATACGCATGCCACATTTGAAGAACTTAAAAAAGTGTATAAACAAGCTCATCCAAGAGCTTAAAAAAAAGGAGGTAAGTATGGATATTAGAATTCAATCAATTCACTTTGATGCGTCAGAGCAATTGCAGGCATTTATTCAGAAGAAAGTGTCTAAGTTGGAAAAATATTACGAAGATATAAAGAAAGTAGAGGTGTCATTAAAGGTAATTAAGCCGGAGGCTGCCGAAAATAAAGAGGCAGGCATAAAAATACTTATCCCCAATGGTGAGTTTTATGCAAGTAAAGTATGTGATACATTTGAGGAAGCAATTGACCTGGATGTAGAAGCGCTTGAAAAACAACTGGTGAAATACAAGGAAAAACAGCGTAGCAAATAAAAAAATCGCAAATATTTTGCGGGAAAGAAATAAATAACTAAATTTGCAGCCGTTTCGCTCGCGTTAGAACGTGACGGTTGCATTTTTTAGCTAGAACGCCTCTTTAGCTCAGTTGGCCAGAGCACGTG
>NZ_KV804289.1:70052-122119 GCF_001811315.1 Bacteroides sp. HMSC067B03
TCGGGGTCGTTGGTTCGAATCCGACAAGAGGCTCGAAGGGATGATGAAAGTCTTCCGGCTCGCATAGCGAGGAAAGAATTAGAAGAAGAACTGAGAATAAAACATCTGTCTTCGGAGTATTGTTCGCTTTTTGATTTTAATTCTTCGTTTTAAGTATTAAGGGCAAATACCAGAGTGGCCAAATGGGGCAGACTGTAAATCTGCTGTCTTTCGACTTCGGTGGTTCGAATCCATCTTTGCCCACAATCAGAGTGACAACTTTGGCAAGAATGCGGAAGTAGCTCAGTTGATAGAGCATTAGCCTTCCAAGCTGAGGGTCGCGGGTTTGAGCCCCGTCTTCCGCTCTTTTTTCTTGCTGTTATAGCTCAGTGGTAGAGCACTTCCTTGGTAAGGAAGAGGTCCCGGGTTCAAATCCCGGTAACAGCTCATAAAGATGTAAATGCTGATTATTAATCAAATAAATAACAAGTAAAGCTATGGCTAAAGAGAAATTTGAACGTACCAAACCGCACGTAAACATTGGTACAATCGGTCACGTAGACCACGGTAAGACAACGTTGACAGCTGCTATCACTACGGTGTTGGCAAAAAAAGGTCTTTCTGAGTTGCGTTCTTTCGATTCTATCGATAACGCTCCTGAAGAAAAAGAAAGAGGTATTACTATCAATACTTCACACGTTGAGTACGAAACAGCTAACCGTCACTACGCACACGTTGACTGTCCGGGACACGCCGACTACGTAAAGAACATGGTAACTGGTGCTGCTCAGATGGATGGTGCTATCATCGTTTGTGCTGCAACTGATGGTCCGATGCCTCAGACTCGCGAACATATCTTGTTGGCTCGTCAGGTAAACGTTCCTCGTCTGGTTGTATTCTTGAACAAGTGCGATATGGTAGACGACGAAGAAATGTTGGAACTCGTTGAAATGGAAATGAGAGAACTTCTTTCATTCTATGATTTCGATGGTGACAATACTCCTATCATCCAGGGTTCTGCTCTTGGCGCATTGAACGGTGTAGAAAAATGGGAAGACAAAGTTATGGAACTGATGGATGCAGTTGATAACTGGATTCCGCTTCCTCCGCGCGATGTTGATAAACCATTCTTGATGCCGGTTGAAGACGTGTTCTCTATCACAGGTCGTGGTACTGTAGCAACAGGTCGTATCGAATCTGGTATCATCCACGTAGGTGATGAAGTTGAAATCCTTGGTTTAGGTGAAGATAAGAAATCAGTTGTAACTGGTGTTGAAATGTTCCGTAAACTGTTGGATCAGGGTGAAGCTGGTGACAACGTAGGTTTGTTGCTCCGTGGTGTTGACAAGAACGAAATCAAACGTGGTATGGTTCTTTGTAAACCGGGTCAGATTAAACCACACTCTCGCTTCAAAGCTGAGGTTTATATCCTGAAGAAAGAAGAAGGTGGTCGTCACACTCCGTTCCACAACAAATACCGTCCTCAGTTCTACTTGCGTACTATGGACTGTACAGGTGAAATCACTTTGCCGGAAGGAACAGAAATGGTAATGCCGGGTGATAACGTAACTATCACTGTAGAGTTGATCTACCCAGTAGCATTGAACCCAGGTCTTCGTTTCGCTATCCGCGAAGGTGGACGTACAGTAGGTGCTGGTCAGATTACTGAAATTATCGACTAATACAACAATAATTAATCAGTTCCCGGTTTTACCATCGGGAACTGATTATGTACAAACGGGAGTAGCTCAGTTGGTAGAGCACCGGTCTCCAAAACCGGGTGTCGGGAGTTCGAGCCTCTCCTCCCGTGCTAATATTATTGAAATGAAAAAGGTAATAGCTTATATTAAAGAATCTTACGACGAACTTGTTCATAAAGTATCGTGGCCTACGTATTCCGAACTTGCTAACAGTGCAGTAGTTGTTTTATATGCTTCCCTGCTTATTGCATTGGTAGTATGGGGTATGGATGTCTGTTTCCAGAACTTCATGGAAAAAATTGTTTATCCACATTAAAAAAATAGGAATTGAAAATGGCTGAGATTGAAAAGAAATGGTACGTTCTGCGTGCTATTAGCGGAAAAGAAGCTAAGGTAAAGGAATATCTTGAAGCTGATCTTAAAAACAGCGACCTTGGTGAATATGTATCTCAGGTATTGATTCCAACTGAAAAAGTGTATCAGGTTCGCAATGGTAAAAAAATTGTGAAAGAGAGAAGTTATCTCCCTGGTTACGTTTTAGTGGAGGCTGCTTTGGTCGGTGAGGTCGCTCATCACCTACGCAATACTCCGAATGTGATAGGCTTTTTAGGTGGCTCCGAAAAACCGGTGCCTCTCAGACAATCAGAAGTGAATCGTATACTTGGTACAGTAGACGAGCTACAGGAAACGGGTGAAGAACTCAATATTCCGTATGTAGTGGGTGAGACTGTGAAAGTTACTTTTGGTCCTTTCAGCGGATTCAGTGGTATCATTGAAGAAGTGAATAGCGAAAAGAAGAAACTAAAGGTCATGGTGAAGATATTCGGGCGCAAAACGCCGCTTGAATTAGGCTTTATGCAAGTGGAAAAAGAATAACGCGGAATTGTTACGCTGTTGTTGTTCTTCGTTTAATGTTTATATATAAATCAATAAAAAAATGGCTAAAGAAGTTGCTGGACTAATCAAGTTACAGATTAAAGGAGGCGCTGCAAATCCATCACCCCCAGTTGGACCTGCTTTGGGTTCCAAGGGTATTAATATCATGGAATTTTGCAAGCAATTCAATGCCAGAACCCAAGACAAGGCAGGTAAGATTTTGCCTGTTATCATTACTTACTACGCAGATAAGTCTTTCGATTTTGTAATCAAGACTCCTCCCGTTGCTATTCAATTGCTTGAAGTAGCTAAGGTAAAGAGTGGTTCTGCTGAGCCTAACCGTAAGAAAGTTGCCGAGCTTACTTGGGAACAGATTCGTACGATTGCTCAGGACAAAATGGTTGACTTAAACTGTTTTACTGTGGATGCTGCCATGAGAATGGTTGCTGGTACAGCTAGAAGTATGGGTATCGCTGTAAAAGGGGAGTTCCCGGTTAATAACTAATAAACTTCAATTGTAATGGGTAAACTGACAAAAAATCAAAAGTTAGCTGCAGAAAAAATTGAAGCAGGGAAAGCATACTCACTGAAAGAAGCTGCATCTTTAGTAAAAGAAATTACTTTCACTAAATTTGATGCCTCACTGGATATTGACGTACGTTTAGGTGTAGACCCACGTAAAGCTAACCAGATGGTGAGAGGTGTTGTTTCACTTCCTCATGGTACTGGTAAAGAAGTACGTGTTTTGGTACTCTGTACACCGGATGCTGAAGCTGCTGCAAAAGAAGCTGGTGCTGACTATGTTGGTCTTGACGAATATATTGAAAAGATCAAAGGTGGATGGACTGATATTGATGTAATTATCACTATGCCATCTATCATGGGTAAAATTGGTGCACTCGGTCGTGTACTCGGTCCTCGTGGATTGATGCCTAACCCGAAGAGTGGTACTGTAACTATGGATGTTGCTAAAGCTGTAAAAGAAGTAAAACAAGGTAAGATTGACTTTAAAGTTGATAAGAGCGGTATCGTTCATACTTCTATCGGTAAGGTATCATTCAGTCCTGATCAGATTCGCGACAACGCGAAAGAGTTTATCTCTACTCTGAACAAACTGAAACCGACCGCAGCAAAGGGTACATATATTAAGAGTATTTATCTTTCTAGTACAATGAGTGCGGGTATCAAGATCGACCCGAAATCAGTGGAAGAAATCTAATAAAACAGAGAAATAATGAGAAAGGAAGATAAAAATTCGATTATAGAGCAAATTGCTGCTACAGTAAAGGAATATAACCACTTCTACCTGGTAGACGTTACAGCGATGAACGCTACTGCTACAAGTGCATTGAGAAGAGATTGTTTCAAATCTGACATCAAATTGATGGTAGTTAAGAATACATTGCTTCACAAAGCTCTTGAGAGCCTGGAAGAAGACTTCTCTCCTCTTTACGGTTCTTTGAAAGGTACAACAGCTGTTATGTTTTGCAACACTGCAAACGTACCTGCTAAACTGATCAAGGACAAAGCTAAAGACGGAATTCCCGGACTGAAAGCTGCATATGCAGAAGAAAGCTTCTATATTGGTGCAGACCAATTGGATGCTCTCGTTGCTATCAAGAGTAAGAACGAAGTCATCGCCGATATCGTTGCATTGTTGCAATCTCCGGCCAAGAATGTTATTTCTGCTCTTCAATCAGGTGGTAACACCCTTCACGGAGTTCTCAAAACTCTTGGTGAGAGACCCGAATAATTTTCAAAAAACAACAAAGTATTTAAACAATTAAAATCATACAAAAAATGGCAGATTTGAAAGCTTTTGCAGAACAATTAGTTAACTTGACAGTAAAAGAAGTTAATGAACTTGCAACTATCCTTAAAGAAGAATACGGTATTGAACCTGCTGCTGCAGCTGTTGCTGTTGCTGCTGGTCCTGCAGCTGGTGCTGCTGCTGTAGAAGAAAAAACTTCTTTCGACGTAGTATTGAAGAGTGCTGGTGCAGCTAAACTTCAGGTTGTTAAGGCCGTTAAGGAAGCTTGTGGTCTTGGCTTGAAAGAAGCTAAGGACATGGTAGACGGTGCTCCTAGTGTAGTAAAAGAAGGTTTGGCTAAAGACGAAGCAGAATCATTGAAGAAAACATTGGAAGAAGCTGGAGCTGAAGTTGAACTTAAATAACATTAGCCTGGTAATCAGGTAATTCGGTTAGGAATCCTTCGCAAGAGGATTCTTAACCTTTTTGTGTATATATTTCAAATTAAGTTCTCCAAATTCATTCACAGATGTCTTCAAATACTGTAAATCAAAGAGTTAATTTTGCTTCGACTAAGAATCCGCTTGAATATCCGGATTTCCTGGAAGTACAATTGAAGTCATTCCAAGACTTTCTACAATTAGATACCCCACCTGAAAAGCGCAAGAATGAGGGTTTGTATAAAGTATTTGCTGAAAACTTCCCTATTGCCGATACAAGAAACAATTTTGTTCTTGAGTTTTTGGATTATTATATTGATCCGCCGCGCTATACCATCGATGATTGTATAGAGCGTGGGCTCACATATAGTGTTCCTTTGAAAGCGAAACTTAAGCTGTACTGTACTGACCCCGATCATGAGGATTTTGATACAGTTATTCAGGACGTATTCCTCGGCCCGATTCCTTATATGACTGACAAGGCTACTTTCGTCATTAACGGTGCCGAACGTGTAGTTGTGTCACAGCTTCACCGTTCTCCGGGTGTGTTCTTCGGTCAGAGTGTACATGCCAATGGTACGAAACTTTATTCGGCTCGTATTATCCCGTTTAAAGGTTCGTGGATTGAGTTTGCTACTGACATCAATAATGTGATGTATGCATACATCGACCGTAAGAAGAAATTGCCGGTAACTACTTTGTTACGTGCGATTGGCTTCGAGAACGATAAGGATATTCTTGAGATTTTCAACCTTGCAGAAGATGTGAAGGTAAACAAGACAAATCTGAAGAGAGTTCTAGGTCGTAAGTTAGCTGCACGTGTTTTGAAAACATGGATTGAAGATTTCGTTGATGAAGATACCGGTGAAGTGGTTTCTATCGAACGTAACGAGGTTATTATCGACCGTGAAACCGTGCTGGAGGAAGTACATATTGATGAAATTTTGGAATCGGGAGTTCAAAACATCCTTTTACATAAGGACGAGCCGAATCAATCTGATTTCTCTATTATATATAATACCCTGCAGAAGGACCCGAGTAACTCGGAAAAGGAAGCTGTGTTGTATATCTACCGTCAGTTGCGTAACGCTGATCCGGCTGATGACGCAAGTGCACGTGAAGTTATCAACAACTTGTTCTTCTCAGAAAAACGATATGACCTTGGTGATGTAGGTCGATACAGAATTAACAAGAAGTTGAATCTGACGACTGATATGGACGTGCGTGTCCTCACGAAGGAAGATATCATTGAAATCATTAAATATCTGATTGAGTTGATTAACTCAAAAGCGGATGTGGATGATATTGACCACTTGAGTAACCGTCGTGTGCGTACAGTTGGTGAGCAGCTTTCTAATCAGTTTGCTGTTGGTCTGGCTCGTATGTCTCGTACGATTCGTGAACGTATGAATGTTCGTGACAATGAAGTATTTACTCCGATCGATTTGATCAATGCGAAGACTATTTCTTCTGTGATCAACTCTTTCTTTGGAACAAATGCTTTGTCACAGTTCATGGACCAGACAAACCCGCTGGCTGAAATTACGCACAAGCGTCGTATGTCTGCACTGGGGCCTGGTGGTCTTTCTCGTGAACGTGCCGGATTTGAGGTTCGTGACGTTCACTATACACACTATGGTCGTCTATGCCCGATTGAGACTCCTGAAGGTCCGAATATCGGTTTGATCTCTTCCTTGTGTGTATTCGCTAAAATTAATGAGCTGGGATTCATTGAAACTCCGTACCGTAAAGTGGAAAACGGAAAAGTGGATCTTTCCGATAATGGTCTGGTTTATCTGACTGCTGAAGAAGAAGAAGAAAAGATTATTGCACAGGGTAATGCTCCGTTGAATGATGACGGTACATTTGTCCGCAATAAAGTTAAATCTCGTCAGGACGCTGACTTCCCGGTTGTAGAACCGTCTGAAGTAGATTTGATGGACGTTTCTCCTCAGCAGATTGCATCGATTGCTGCTTCACTGATTCCGTTCCTGGAACATGATGATGCTAACCGTGCATTGATGGGATCAAACATGATGCGCCAGGCAGTTCCTTTGTTGAGAAGTGAAGCTCCGATTGTAGGTACAGGTATCGAACGTCAGTTAGTGAGAGACTCTCGCACGCAGATTACTGCAGAAGGCGATGGTGTTGTTGACTTCGTTGATGCAACTACGATCCGTATTTTGTATGACCGTACAGAAGACGAAGAATTTGTAAGCTTCGAGCCTGCTTTGAAAGAATATAGAATTCCGAAGTTCCGTAAGACGAACCAGAACATGACTATTGACTTGCGTCCGATTTGTGACAAAGGTCAGCGCGTGAAGAAGGGTGACATCCTGACTGAAGGTTATTCTACCGAAAAGGGTGAATTAGCTTTGGGTAAAAACCTGTTGGTTGCTTATATGCCATGGAAGGGATATAACTATGAGGATGCTATCGTATTGAACGAACGCGTGGTTCGCGAGGACTTGTTGACTTCTGTTCACGTAGAAGAATACTCTCTGGAAGTTCGTGAAACGAAGCGCGGTATGGAAGAATTGACTTCTGATATTCCGAATGTAAGTGAGGAAGCTACTAAAGACCTGGATGAAAATGGTATCGTAAGAATCGGTGCGCGTATCGAACCGGGTGATATCATGATCGGTAAGATTACTCCGAAAGGTGAATCTGATCCTTCTCCGGAAGAAAAACTGCTTCGTGCTATCTTCGGTGATAAGGCAGGTGATGTGAAAGATGCTTCTTTAAAAGCTTCTCCTTCTTTGAAAGGTGTTGTTATTGATAAGAAACTTTTCTCACGTGTAATCAAGAACCGTAGCTCTAAACTGGCGGATAAAGCATTGTTGCCTAAGATTGACGATGAGTTTGAATCAAAGGTTGCAGACTTGAAGCGTATTCTGGTTAAGAAACTGATGACTTTGACTGAAGGCAAGGTTTCTCAGGGTGTGAAAGACTACTTGGGCGCAGAAGTTATTGCTAAGGGATCTAAGTTCAGTGCTTCTGATTTTGATTCACTTGACTTTACTTCTATTCAGCTGAGTAACTGGACTAGTGATGACCATACTAATGGTATGGTTCGTGATCTGGTTATGAACTTTATCAAGAAATACAAAGAACTGGATGCTGAATTGAAACGTAAGAAGTTTGCTATCACTATCGGTGATGAACTTCCGGCTGGTATCATTCAGATGGCTAAAGTATATATTGCTAAGAAACGTAAGATTGGTGTAGGTGATAAGATGGCAGGTCGTCACGGAAACAAGGGTATCGTGTCACGTGTTGTACGTCAGGAAGATATGCCGTTCTTGGCAGATGGTACTCCGGTTGACATTGTACTGAATCCGTTGGGTGTGCCTTCTCGTATGAACATTGGTCAGATTTTTGAAGCTGTATTAGGTCGTGCCGGAAAAACTTTGGGCGTGAAATTTGCAACTCCTATTTTTGACGGTGCTACGATGGACGACTTGGATCAGTGGACAGACAAAGCGGGATTGCCACGTTACTGTAAAACTTATCTTTGTGATGGTGGTACAGGTGAGCAATTTGACCAGGCAGCAACCGTAGGTGTGACTTATATGCTGAAGCTGGGGCACATGGTTGAAGACAAGATGCACGCTCGTTCTATCGGTCCGTACTCATTGATTACTCAGCAACCTCTTGGTGGTAAAGCACAATTCGGTGGTCAGCGTTTCGGAGAAATGGAGGTTTGGGCACTCGAAGGCTTCGGTGCTGCTCATATCCTGCAGGAAATCTTGACTATTAAGTCTGACGACGTAGTAGGACGTTCTAAGGCTTATGAAGCAATTGTGAAAGGTGAACCGATGCCGCAACCCGGTATTCCGGAATCCTTGAACGTATTGTTACACGAGTTGAGAGGTTTAGGTTTGAGTATCAACCTAGAATAAAATAATGAAAGAATGCAGGATGTCAATAGGCCGATGAAGGTCTGTTGACATTCGCATCTTCTTCAATTTCCAATGATTCAATTATCAAATCTCAATTATATAGAGTATGGCTTTTAGAAAAGAAAATAAGACGAAAAGCAATTTCTCGAAGATCTCAATTGGTCTGGCTTCTCCGGAAGAAATCCTAGAGAATTCGAGTGGTGAAGTTTTGAAGCCTGAAACCATAAATTACCGTACGTACAAACCCGAACGCGATGGTTTGTTCTGCGAGCGCATTTTTGGTCCCATTAAGGATTACGAATGCCATTGCGGTAAATATAAGCGTATCCGTTATAAAGGTATCGTCTGCGACCGTTGTGGTGTAGAAGTTACAGAAAAGAAAGTACGCCGTGAACGTATGGGACATATACAGCTGGTGGTGCCGGTGGCACACATCTGGTATTTCCGTTCGCTTCCAAATAAGATCGGTTATTTGCTCGGACTGCCGACAAAGAAGCTGGATTCGATTATATATTACGAACGTTATGTTGTTATTCAGCCGGGTGTAAAGGCTGAAGATGGCATTGCCGAATATGATTTACTTTCTGAAGAAGAATATCTGGATATTCTGGATACACTTCCGAAGGACAATCAATATCTGGAGGATAATGATCCGAATAAGTTTATCGCTAAGATGGGAGCTGAAGCAATCTATGATTTGCTGGCTCGTTTGGATCTGGATGCTCTGTCTTATGAATTGCGTCACCGTGCAGGCAATGATGCTTCACAGCAACGTAAGAATGAGGCATTGAAACGTCTGCAGGTTGTAGAATCGTTCCGTGCATCACGTGGACGTAACAAGCCGGAATGGATGATTGTACGTATCGTACCGGTTATTCCGCCCGAACTTCGTCCATTAGTTCCATTGGATGGTGGTCGTTTTGCTACTTCTGACTTGAATGACCTTTATCGTCGTGTTATCATTCGTAACAACCGTCTGAAGAGATTGATCGAAATCAAAGCTCCGGAAGTAATCTTACGTAATGAGAAACGTATGCTTCAGGAATCTGTAGACTCATTGTTCGATAATTCACGTAAATCAAGTGCAGTGAAGACGGATGCTAACCGCCCGTTGAAATCACTGTCTGATAGCTTGAAAGGTAAACAAGGACGTTTCCGTCAGAACTTGCTGGGTAAACGTGTTGACTACTCTGCACGTTCGGTAATTGTCGTTGGTCCGGAACTGAAGATGGGTGAGTGCGGTATTCCTAAATTGATGGCTGCCGAACTTTATAAGCCGTTTATTATCCGTAAGCTCATTGAACGTGGTATCGTTAAGACGGTGAAATCTGCAAAGAAGATTGTAGATCGTAAGGAAGCGGTGATCTGGGATATTCTGGAACACGTAATGAAAGGACATCCTGTACTGTTGAACCGTGCTCCGACATTGCACCGTTTGGGTATCCAGGCATTCCAGCCGAAGATGATCGAAGGCAAAGCTATCCAGTTGCACCCGTTGGCATGTACGGCATTCAACGCCGACTTTGACGGTGACCAGATGGCTGTTCACTTGCCTTTGAGTAACGAAGCAATTCTTGAAGCTCAGATGTTGATGCTTCAGTCACATAATATCCTGAATCCGGCAAATGGTGCGCCTATTACTGTGCCTGCACAGGATATGGTTCTTGGTTTGTATTATATTACCAAGTTGCGTGCCGGTGCTAAGGGAGAAGGACTTACATTCTACGGACCGGAAGAAGCATTAATTGCTTATAATGAAGGTAAGGTAGATATTCATGCTCCGGTAAAGGTTATCGTGAAAGACGTTGATGAAAATGGTAACATTGTTGACGTTATGCGTGAAACCTCTGTAGGACGTGTGATTGTTAATGAAATTGTTCCTCCTGAAGCAGGTTATATCAATACGATTATTTCTAAGAAATCTCTTCGTGATATCATTAGTGATGTAATCAAGGTTTGTGGTGTGGCTAAAGCTGCAGACTTCTTGGATGGAATCAAGAACTTAGGTTACCAAATGGCCTTTAAGGGTGGTTTGTCATTCAACTTGGGTGATATTATTATCCCGAAAGAAAAAGAGACATTGGTACAAAAAGGTTACGACGAAGTTGAACAAGTCGTAAATAACTATAATATGGGGTTCATTACCAACAACGAACGTTATAATCAGGTAATTGATATCTGGACACATGTGAACTCTGAGTTGTCTAACATCTTGATGAAAACTATTTCTTCGGATGACCAAGGATTTAACTCTGTATACATGATGCTGGATTCGGGTGCCCGTGGTTCTAAAGAACAGATTCGTCAGTTGTCCGGTATGCGTGGTTTGATGGCTAAGCCCCAGAAAGCTGGTGCTGAAGGTGGTCAGATTATTGAAAACCCGATCTTGTCAAACTTTAAAGAGGGACTTTCTGTGTTGGAGTACTTTATCTCCACTCACGGTGCCCGTAAAGGTTTGGCGGATACCGCTTTGAAGACTGCCGATGCCGGATATTTGACTCGTCGTCTGGTAGACGTTTCTCACGACGTGATCATCACAGAAGAAGACTGCGGTACACTTCGTGGATTGGTTTGTACAGACTTGAAGAATAACGATGAAGTAATCGCTACCCTGTATGAACGCATCTTAGGTCGTGTTTCTGTACATGATATTATTCATCCTACTACAGGCGAATTGCTTGTTGCCGGTGGTGAAGAAATCACAGAAGAAGTTGCTAAGAAGATTCAGGATTCTCCGATTGAAAGCGTTGAAATCCGTTCTGTATTGACTTGTGAAGCGAAGAAGGGTGTTTGTGCTAAGTGTTACGGACGTAACCTGGCAACAAGCCGCATGGTTCAGAAGGGTGAGGCTGTCGGTGTAATTGCTGCTCAGTCAATCGGTGAGCCGGGTACACAGTTGACATTGCGTACATTCCACGCCGGTGGTACTGCTGCGAATATTGCGGCAAATGCAAGTATTGTGGCTAAGAACAGTGCTCGTCTGGAATTTGAAGAACTTCGTACGGTAGATATCGTAGACGAAATGGGTGAAGCTGCAAAAGTAGTGGTAGGCCGTTTGGCTGAAGTTCGTTTTGTGGACGTAAATACTGGTATCGTTCTTTCTACGCACAATGTACCTTATGGTTCTACATTATATGTTTCGGATGGTGATCTGGTTGAAAAGGGTAAGTTAATTGCTAAATGGGACCCGTTCAATGCCGTTATTATAACTGAAGCAACTGGTAAGATTGAATTCGAAGGTGTAATTGAGAATGTTACTTATAAAGTGGAATCGGATGAAGCAACCGGTCTTCGTGAAATCATTATTATTGAATCTAAGGATAAAACGAAAGTTCCTTCGGCTCATATCCTGACAGAAGACGGCGATTTGATTCGTACTTATAATTTACCGGTAGGTGGTCACGTGATTATTGAAAATGGTCAGAAAGTGAAAGCCGGTGAAGTAATCGTGAAGATTCCGCGTGCTGTAGGTAAGGCGGGTGACATCACGGGTGGTCTTCCTCGTGTTACTGAGTTGTTTGAAGCACGTAATCCGTCTAATCCTGCTGTCGTTTCTGAAATTGACGGTGAGGTTACAATGGGTAAGATCAAGCGTGGTAACCGTGAAATCATCGTAACTTCGAAAACAGGTGAAGTGAAGAAGTATCTTGTTGCATTGTCCAAACAGATTCTGGTTCAGGAGAACGACTATGTGCGTGCTGGTACTCCATTATCTGACGGTGCTACTACTCCGGCTGATATCCTGGCAATTAAAGGTCCTACGGCTGTACAGGAATATATTGTGAATGAAGTTCAGGATGTATACCGTCTGCAGGGTGTGAAGATCAATGATAAGCATTTTGAGATTATCGTTCGCCAGATGATGCGTAAGGTTCAGATCGATGAGCCGGGTGATACTCGCTTCTTGGAACAACAGGTAGTGGATAAGCTTGAGTTTATGGAAGAGAACGATCGTATCTGGGGTAAGAAAGTCGTTGTTGATGCAGGTGATTCTCAGAATATGCAGCCGGGACAGATTGTGACTGCCCGCAAGTTGCGTGATGAGAACAGTATGCTGAAGCGCCGTGACTTGAAACCTGTTGAGGTACGTGATGCTGTAGCTGCAACTTCTACTCAGATTCTTCAGGGTATTACGCGTGCTGCACTGCAGACTTCAAGCTTTATGTCAGCTGCATCCTTCCAGGAAACAACGAAGGTATTGAATGAGGCTGCTATCAATGGCAAGACAGATAAACTTGAAGGAATGAAGGAAAACGTAATTTGCGGTCACTTAATTCCGGCAGGTACAGGTCAGCGTGAATTTGAAAAGATTATCGTTGGTTCAAAAGAAGAGTATGATCGTATCTTGGCGAACAAGAAGACAGTACTTGATTACAATGAAGTAGAATAATACAATTCAATTGACTATATGAAAAAGGAGCGATTGCTGTAATAGGCAGTTGCTCCTTTTTTTGTTTCTTTTACCTGACTGTATCATTCTTATCTCGATAAAATTTTGTTATTTTGCAAAAAAACATTTTATCTTATTTAATATGGAAGAACAAAATAACAACCAGTTACAGATCGAGTTGAAAGAAGAAGTAGCGCAAGGAACTTATGCGAATCTTGCAATCATTACTCATTCAAGCTCAGAGTTTATTCTAGACTTTGTACGGGTTATGCCAGGAGTGCCGAAAGCAGGAGTGCAATCTCGTATTATAGTAGCTCCAGAACACGCAAAACGCTTGTTGCGGGCATTGGAGGATAACATAGCAAAGTATGAACGTGCTTTTGGGCCTATTCGTATTTCTGAAGAGTCACCGATGCCTCCGCTAAGTGTTGTAAAAGGCGAAGCATGAGGTTGATATAAAAACATTAAAAAAGAAAAAAAAGTTGTAGCGCATTGAATATTCAAATATTATTCGTATTTTTGCAGCCCAAAATGTATAGTTACGAAATTAATATAACAATAATATAAATCAAAAAACAATTAAAATGCCTACAATTCAGCAATTAGTAAGAAAAGGACGCGAAGTGCTGGTGGAGAAAAGTAAATCTCCAGCCTTGGATTCATGTCCTCAAAGACGTGGCGTTTGCGTGAGAGTATATACTACTACTCCGAAGAAGCCGAACTCTGCAATGCGTAAAGTAGCTCGTGTACGTTTGACTAACCAAAAAGAGGTTAACTCATACATTCCGGGAGAAGGACACAACTTGCAGGAACACTCAATCGTTTTGGTACGTGGCGGTCGTGTAAAAGACCTTCCTGGTGTACGTTACCACATTGTACGTGGTACACTTGATACTGCAGGTGTTGCTGGTCGTACTCAAAGACGTTCTAAATACGGAGCTAAGCGTCCGAAACCAGGACAAGCTGCGCCGGCTAAGAAAAAATAAGGATTAAAACCTAATTAGAATTAAAGTAATAACTTACGTTTTAGTTTGTTGGAAATGCTAAAGGTTGAGTAAATTCTCCGGTGGGAGAGTTGAAGAAGTCAAGAAGTAGACAACCAAGAACAAAAACATTATTTTTCAAACAAATGAGAAAAGCAAAACCCAAAAAACGCGTAATCCTTCCGGATCCCGTTTTTAATGACCAAAAGGTTTCTAAGTTTGTAAACCATTTGATGTATGATGGTAAAAAGAATGCGTCTTATGAAATCTTTTATGCCGCTCTGGAAACAGTGAAAGCAAAACTTCCTAACGAAGAAAAATCAGCTCTCGAAATCTGGAAAAAGGCTTTGGATAATGTAACTCCGCAAGTAGAAGTAAAATCTCGTCGTGTAGGTGGTGCTACCTTCCAGGTTCCTACTGAAATCCGTCCTGATCGTAAAGAATCGGTTTCAATGAAAAACTTGATTCTGTTTGCTCGCAAAAGAGGTGGTAAATCTATGGCAGACAAATTGGCTGCTGAAATCATGGATGCCTTTAACGAACAAGGTGGTGCATACAAACGTAAAGAAGATATGCATAGAATGGCTGAAGCTAACCGTGCATTTGCCCATTTCAGATTCTAATACTATAAGAATATAACCGATTTAGATTAAAAACTTAAAGTAAAGGAATAAGAAAATGGCAAAGACAGATTTACATTTGACTCGTAATATCGGTATCATGGCTCACATTGATGCCGGAAAAACAACAACTTCTGAACGTATCCTGTTCTACACTGGATTGACTCACAAAATTGGTGAGGTACACGATGGTGCTGCAACAATGGACTGGATGGAACAGGAGCAAGAACGTGGTATTACTATTACATCTGCTGCAACAACAACAAGATGGAAATATGCTGGTGATACTTATAAAATCAACTTGATTGACACTCCGGGACACGTTGACTTTACTGCTGAAGTAGAACGTTCGTTACGTATCCTGGATGGTGCTGTGGCTGCTTACTGTGCAGTAGGTGGTGTAGAACCTCAATCAGAAACTGTATGGCGTCAAGCTGATAAGTATAATGTGCCACGTATTGCGTACGTAAACAAAATGGACCGTTCGGGTGCTGACTTCTTTGAGGTTGTACGCCAGATGAAAGCTGTTTTGGGTGCTAATCCTTGTCCAATCGTTGTTCCTATTGGTGCTGAGGAAACCTTCAAAGGTCTAGTAGACTTGATTAAAATGAAAGCTATCTATTGGCATGATGAAACAATGGGGGCTGACTATACAGTTGAAGAAATACCGGCAGATCTCGTTGATGAAGCAAATGAATGGAGAGATAAAATGCTTGAAAAGGTAGCTGAGTTTGACGATGCTTTGATGGAGAAATATTTCGACGATCCTTCTACTATTACAGAAGAAGAAGTGTTGAGAGCTCTCCGCAATGCAACAGTTCAGATGGCAGTTGTACCAATGTTGTGTGGCTCTTCATTTAAGAATAAGGGTGTTCAGACATTGTTGGATTATGTTTGTGCTTTCTTGCCTTCTCCATTGGATACTGAGAATGTGATTGGTACAAATCCGAATACAGGTGCAGAAGAAGATCGTAAACCGAGTGATGATGAGAAAACATCAGCTTTGGCATTTAAGATTGCTACTGACCCTTATGTAGGTCGTTTGACTTTCTTCCGTGTATATTCGGGTAAGATTGAAGCTGGTTCTTATATCTATAATTCTCGCTCTGGTAAGAAAGAACGTGTTTCTCGTCTGTTCCAGATGCATTCAAACAAGCAGAATCCGGTTGAAGTAATCGGTGCTGGTGATATTGGTGCAGGTGTAGGTTTTAAAGATATTCATACAGGTGATACGCTTTGTGATGAAACAGCTCCGATCGTATTAGAGTCTATGGACTTCCCAGAACCGGTAATCGGTATTGCAGTTGAGCCTAAAACTCAGAAAGACATGGATAAATTGTCTAACGGTTTGGCTAAGCTCGCTGAAGAAGATCCGACATTTACAGTTAAGACTGATGAGCAAACAGGACAGACTGTAATCTCTGGTATGGGTGAGTTACACTTGGATATCATTATTGACCGTTTGAAACGTGAATTTAAAGTAGAATGTAACCAAGGTAAACCTCAGGTTAATTATAAAGAAGCTATCACTAAGACAGTTGATCTTCGTGAAGTTTATAAGAAACAGTCTGGTGGTCGTGGTAAGTTTGCAGATATTATCGTTAAGATCGGTCCTGTTGATGAAGATTTCAAAGAAGGCGGATTGCAGTTTATCGATGAAGTGAAGGGTGGTAATATTCCTAAAGAATTTATTCCTTCAGTTCAGAAAGGTTTCACAAGCGCAATGAAGAACGGTGTGTTGGCCGGATATCCGTTGGATTCAATGAAAGTAACTTTGATTGATGGTTCATTCCACCCGGTTGACTCTGACCAGTTGTCTTTCGAAATCTGTGCTATTCAGGCATATAAGAATGCATGTGCTAAAGCTGGTCCAGTATTGATGGAGCCTATCATGAAACTGGAGGTTGTTACTCCGGAAGAAAACATGGGTGATGTGATCGGTGACTTGAATAAGCGTCGTGGCCAGGTTGAAGGGATGGAATCTAGCCGTTCCGGTGCTCGTATCGTGAAAGCAATGGTGCCACTGGCTGAAATGTTTGGTTATGTAACAGCGTTACGTACTATTACATCAGGTCGCGCAACTTCATCAATGGTATATTCTCATCACGCTCAAGTTTCTAACTCTATTGCTAAGGCAGTATTGGAAGAAGTAAAAGGACGTGCTGATTTACTCTAAAAGAATATCAAAAGCAGCAGGCTAGCGAATGACTCTTAGCCTGCCGCTTTATCTTATTTATAAATATATTAATTTAAAACCATAATGAGTCAGAAAATTAGAATTAAATTGAAATCTTACGACCACAACTTGGTTGACAAGTCAGCTGAGAAGATTGTAAGAACCGTAAAGGCTACGGGTGCTATTGTTAGTGGTCCAATTCCTCTGCCTACGCACAAGCGTATCTTTACAGTAAACCGCTCGACTTTCGTTAACAAGAAGTCACGTGAACAGTTTGAACTCTCTTCTTATAAGAGATTGATCGACATCTATAGCTCAACTGCTAAGACAGTAGATGCTCTTATGAAGCTTGAGTTGCCGAGTGGTGTGGAAGTAGAAATTAAAGTTTGATAATTAAAAATTAGTGAAATGCCAGGATTATTAGGAAAAAAAATCGGAATGACATCCGTTTTCAGTGCTGATGGTAAGAATGTACCATGCACTGTTATCGAAGCAGGTCCTTGTGTTGTTACTCAGGTTAAAACTGTCGAAAAAGATGGCTATGCAGCTGTTCAGTTGGGTTTTCAGGACAAAAAGGAAAAACATACAACTAAACCGTTGATGGGTCACTTTAAGAGAGCTGGAGTAACACCGAAGAGACACTTGGCCGAGTTCAAAGAATTTGAAACAGAGTTGAATCTGGGTGATACTATTACTGTAGAGATGTTTAATGACGCTACTTTCGTAGATGTTGTCGGAACTTCTAAAGGTAAAGGCTTCCAGGGTGTAGTTAAGAGACATGGTTTCGGTGGTGTAGGTCAAGCTACTCACGGTCAGCATAATCGTGCTCGTAAGCCGGGTTCTATCGGTGCTTGTTCTTATCCAGCTAAAGTATTCAAAGGAATGCGCATGGGCGGACAGCTCGGTGGTGACAGAGTTACTGTTCAAAACTTGCAGGTATTAAAAGTAATCGCGGATCATAACCTTCTTTTGATCAAAGGTTCTATCCCGGGTTGCAAAGGTTCAATCGTAATAATTGAGAAATAATGGAAGTTAACGTATATAACATTAAAGGTGAAGACACTGGGAGAAAGGTTACGTTAAACGAATCTATCTTCGGAATTGAGCCCAACGACCACGCTATCTATTTGGATGTAAAGCAATTTATGGCCAACCAGCGTCAGGGTACTCATAAGTCAAAAGAAAGAAGTGAAATCAGTGGCTCTACTCGTAAGATCGGTCGCCAGAAAGGTGGTGGTGGAGCACGTCGTGGTGATATGAATTCACCGGTGCTCGTTGGTGGTGCTCGTGTTTTTGGTCCGAAACCAAGAGACTACTTCTTCAAGTTGAATAAAAAAGTTAAGACATTGGCTCGTAAGTCAGCATTGTCTTATAAAGTTCAGAACAACGCGCTTATTGTTGTTGAAGACTTCGTTTTTGAAGCTCCTAAGACAAAAGATTTCGTTGCTATGACAAAAAATCTTAAAGTTTCCGATAAAAAGCTACTCGTAATTTTACCGGAAGCAAATAAAAACGTATATTTGTCAGCTCGTAACATAGAGGGTGCAAACGTGCAGACTGTCTCAGGATTAAATACTTACAGAGTATTGAATGCTGGGGTTGTTGTGCTTACAGAAAACTCTCTGAAGGCTATTGACAATATCTTAATTTAAAAAGGAGGCTTAAATAATGGGAATTATTATTAAACCGTTGGTAACAGAGAAAATGACTGCAATCACTGATAAGCTGAATCGTTTCGGCTTTGTTGTACGTCCTGATGCTAACAAACTGGAAATTAAGAAGGAAGTTGAAGCTCTTTATAATGTTACTGTAGTTGATGTGAATACAGTGAAGTATGCAGGCAAAAATAAAAGCCGTTATACTAAAGCAGGTATCATCAATGGCCGTACGAATGCATTCAAAAAAGCAATTGTAACATTGAAAGAAGGAGATACTATTGATTTTTATAGTAATATTTAATAAAAATGGCAGTACGTAAATTAAAGCCCACAACACCGGGGCAAAGACATAAAATTATTGGTACTTTCGAAGAAATTACTGCATCAGTACCAGAAAAGTCTCTTGTATATGGTAAGAAATCATCTGGTGGTCGTAACAACGAAGGTAAGATGACTATGCGCTACATTGGTGGCGGTCATAGAAAGGTGATTAGAATTGTTGATTTCAAGAGAAACAAAGACGGTGTACCAGCAGTGGTTAAGACAATTGAATACGATCCGAATCGTTCGGCTCGTATCGCTTTGTTATATTACGCTGATGGAGAAAAAAGATATATTATTGCTCCCAATGGATTGCAAGTTGGTGCGACTCTGATGTCGGGTGAAACAGCAGCGCCAGAGATTGGTAATACTCTTCCTCTTCAGAACATTCCGGTTGGTACTGTAATTCACAATATTGAGTTACGTCCGGGACAGGGTGCTGCTCTGGTTAGATCAGCTGGAAACTTTGCTCAGTTAACTTCTCGTGAGGGTAAGTATTGTGTGATTAAATTGCCTTCAGGTGAAGTAAGACAGATTCTTAGCACTTGTAAAGCTACTATCGGTAGTGTTGGTAACTCAGATCATGGATTGGAACGCTCAGGTAAGGCTGGACGTTCTCGTTGGCAAGGTCGTCGTCCTCGTAACCGTGGTGTTGTAATGAACCCGGTTGATCACCCGATGGGTGGTGGTGAAGGACGTTCTTCCGGAGGACATCCAAGATCTCGTAAGGGATTGTACGCTAAGGGACTTAAGACTAGAGCTCCTAAGAAACAATCGTCTAAGTACATTATTGAGAGAAGAAAAAAGTAATCTGATTAATTGAGTAAACTATGAGTCGTTCATTAAAAAAAGGTCCATATATTAACGTAAAGCTTGAAAAGAGAATTTTTGCCATGAATGAATCTGGCAAAAAAGTCGTAGTAAAGACATGGGCCAGAGCTTCAATGATTTCGCCTGATTTTGTAGGCCATACAGTTGCAGTTCACAATGGAAATAAATTTATTCCTGTATATGTTACCGAAAATATGGTAGGACACAAGTTGGGCGAATTCGCTCCAACTCGTACATTCAGAGGACACGCTGGTAACAAGAAAAGATAACAGGAATTATTTGAAATAATAAAGTAATAAATATAATGGGAGCAAGAAAAAAAATATCGGCTGAAAAAAGAAAAGAAGCCCTTAAGACCATGTATTTTGCTAAATTGCAAAATGTTCCTACTTCTCCACGTAAGATGCGCTTAGTCGCTGATATGATTCGTGGTATGGAAGTGAACAGAGCACTTGGTGTTTTGAAATTTTCTTCAAAAGAAGCTGCTGCAAGAGTGGAAAAATTGCTTCGCTCTGCAATTGCTAACTGGGAACAGAAAAACGAACGTAAAGCAGAAAGCGGCGAGTTGTTCGTAACGCAGATTTTTGTTGATGGTGGCGCTACACTCAAAAGAATGAGACCGGCACCGCAGGGTAGAGGTTATAGAATTCGCAAACGTTCAAATCACGTAACATTGTTCGTTGGTGCTAAAAGTAATAACGAAGATCAAAATTAAGGTAGATGGGACAAAAAGTTAATCCAATAAGCAACCGTTTAGGAATTATCAGAGGATGGGATTCTAACTGGTATGGTGGAAATGATTACGGTGATTCTTTGCTGGAAGATAGCAAAATCCGTAAATATCTTAATGCAAGACTTGCAAAGGCAAGTGTATCAAGAATCGTAATTGAACGTACGCTGAAGCTCGTTACTATTACCGTTTGCACTGCTCGCCCGGGTATTATCATCGGTAAAGGTGGCCAAGAAGTTGATAAGTTAAAAGAAGAGTTGAAGAAGGTTACCGACAAAGATATTCAGATTAATATCTTTGAAGTGAAAAGACCGGAACTGGATGCTGTAATTGTTGCTAACAACATTGCTCGCCAGGTAGAAGGTAAAATTGCCTACCGCCGTGCCATTAAAATGGCTATCGCAAATACAATGCGTATGGGTGCTGAAGGTATCAAAATTCAGATTTCAGGACGTTTGAATGGAGCTGAAATGGCTCGTTCTGAAATGTATAAAGAAGGAAGAACTCCGTTACACACTTTCAGAGCTGATATCGACTACTGTCATGCTGAAGCATTGACTAAAGTGGGTCTTTTAGGTATCAAAGTTTGGATTTGTAGAGGTGAAGTGTTTGGTAAGAAAGAATTAGCTCCGAACTTTACACAAAGCAAAGAAAGTGGTCGTGGAAACAATGGTGGAAACAACGGCGGAAAGAACTTCAAAAGAAAGAAAAATAATCGCTAAACGAATTTGAATTTTAGGAAACTATGTTACAACCGAAAAAGACAAAATTCAGAAGACAACAAAAAGGCCGTGCAAAAGGTAATGCTCAGAGAGGCAACCAGCTGGCTTTCGGTTCTTTTGGCATTAAGGCTTTGGAAACTAAATGGATTACAGGCCGTCAGATCGAAGCTGCTCGTATTGCAGTAACAAGATATATGCAACGTCAAGGACAGATCTGGATCCGTATATTCCCGGATAAACCAATTACTAGAAAACCTGCCGATGTGCGTATGGGTAAAGGTAAAGGTGCTCCCGAGGGATTTGTGGCTCCTGTAACTCCAGGTAGAATCATTATTGAAGCTGAAGGAGTATCTTACGAAATCGCGAAAGAAGCATTGCGCTTAGCTGCTCAAAAGCTTCCTATTACAACGAAGTTTGTCGTAAGACGTGATTATGATATTCAAAATCAAAATGCGTAAGGTTTATGAAAATTGCAGAAATTAAAGAAATGACTACTAATGATTTAGTAGAAAGAGTAGAGGCAGAAACAGCTAATTATAACCAGATGGTTATCAATCATTCTATTTCTCCTTTGGAAAATCCTGCTCAAATCAAACAATTACGCAGGACTATTGCGCGTATGAAAACAGAATTACGCCAAAGAGAACTTAACAATAAATGATCAGCTTGATGGAAGCAAGAAATTTAAGAAAAGAAAGAACAGGGGTTGTATTGAGCAACAAGATGGAAAAAACTATCACAGTTGCTGCCAAGTTTAAAGAAAAACACCCTATATATGGTAAGTTCGTTAGTAAAACGAAGAAGTACCATGCTCATGATGAAAAGAATGAATGCAATATCGGTGATACTGTACGCATCATGGAAACTCGTCCTTTGAGCAAGACTAAAAGATGGAGATTAGTAGAAATAATTGAAAGAGCTAAGTAATTATGATACAAGTAGAATCCAGACTTACAGTATGTGATAACAGTGGAGCTAAAGAAGCTTTGTGTATCCGTGTATTGGGTGGCACAGGTCGTCGTTATGCTTCAGTAGGAGATGTTATTGTAGTTTCCGTAAAGAGTGTTATCCCTTCGAGTGATGTTAAAAAAGGTGCAGTATCAAAGGCTTTGATTGTACGTACGAAGAAAGAAATCCGTCGTCCTGATGGTTCTTATATACGTTTTGATGATAATGCTTGCGTGTTGCTTAATAATGCAGGTGAAATTAGAGGAAGTCGTATTTTCGGTCCTGTAGCAAGAGAACTTCGTGCTACAAACATGAAGGTTGTGTCACTTGCGCCTGAGGTACTTTAATTTTGTAAAAGATTTGAGTAATGAGTAAATTACATATTAAAAAAGGCGATACAGTTTACGTAAATGCTGGCGAAGATAAGGGCAAAACTGGTCGTGTATTGAAGGTTCTTGTTAAAGAAGGTCGTGCAATTGTTGAGGGTATCAATATGGTATCTAAGAGCACTAAGCCGAATGCAAAGAATCCGCAGGGTGGTATTGTGAAGCAAGAAGCTTCTATCCACATTTCAAACTTGAACCCGGTTGATCCAAAAACTGGTAAAGCAACGCGTATTGGGAGAAGAAAGAGTTCTGAAGGAACTTTAGTGCGTTATTCTAAAAAATCAGGAGAGGAGATTTAGTAATGAGTAATACTGCTAGCCTAAAGAAAGAATATGCAGATCGTATTGCACCTGCATTGAAATCACAATTCCAGTATTCTTCAACGATGCAGGTACCCGTACTTAAGAAGATTGTTATCAATCAAGGTTTAGGTATGGCTGTTGCTGATAAGAAGATTATTGAAGTAGCAATCAATGAAATGACAGCTATCACAGGTCAGAAGGCCGTAGCTACCATTTCTCGTAAAGATATCGCAAACTTTAAGTTACGTAAAAAAATGCCGATTGGCGTTATGGTAACTTTGCGCCGTGAGAGAATGTATGAATTCTTGGAAAAACTAGTTCGTGTAGCTCTTCCTCGTATTCGTGACTTCAAAGGTATCGAAAGTAAGTTTGATGGTAAAGGTAACTATACCCTTGGTATTCAGGAACAAATCATTTTCCCTGAAATAAATATCGATAGTATTACAAGAATTCTCGGAATGAATATTACCTTTGTAACCTCTGCGGAGACAGATGAAGAAGGTTATGCCTTGTTGAAGGAATTCGGTTTACCTTTTAAAAACGCTAAAAAAGATTAATAGAATATGGCAAAGGAATCAATGAAGGCACGTGAAGTAAAGCGTGCTAAATTAGTAGCCAGATACGCCGAGAAAAGAGCTGCTTTGAAGCAAATCGTGAGAACAGGTGAACCTGCCGATGCTTTTGAAGCTGCACAGAAATTGCAAGAGTTGCCTAAGAATTCAAATCCGATTCGTATGCACAACCGTTGCAAACTGACTGGTCGTCCAAAAGGTTATATCCGTCAGTTCGGAATTTCAAGAATCCAGTTCCGTGAGATGGCATCTAACGGTCTGATCCCGGGCGTAAAGAAAGCAAGCTGGTAATTATTGTTTAAATATTGTCAGGGAAGTCCTGATTAATTTAATTTATTTTTATATGACTGATCCAATAGCAGATTATTTGACGAGGTTGCGGAACGCAATTGGTGCTAAGCACAGAGTTGTAGAAGTTCCCGCTTCGAACTTGAAAAAAGAAATCACTAAGATTCTTTTTGAAAAAGGCTACATTCTTAACTATAAGTTTGTAGAAGATGGTCCTCAAGGAACTATTAAGGTTGCCTTGAAGTATGATTCTGTTAACAAAGTTAACGCAATCAAAAAATTAGAAAGAGTATCTTCTCCGGGTATGCGTAAGTATACTGGTTACAAAGATATGCCGCGTGTTATTAATGGGCTGGGTATTGCTATAATATCTACTTCCAAAGGTGTAATGACTAACAAAGAAGCTGCTGAACTGAAAATCGGTGGTGAAGTCTTGTGTTACGTATATTAATTTAGGAGGAATAAGCAATGTCAAGAATAGGAAAATTACCCATTAGTATCCCTGCTGGAGTGACAGTCACTCTGAAGGATGATGTGGTTACCGTTAAGGGACCCAAAGGCGAACTTAGCCAATATGTGAATCCTGCTATCAATGTTGCCATTGAAGACGGACACGTGACTTTAACAGAAAACGAAAAAGAAATGATTGATAACCCGAAGCAAAAACATGCTTTCCACGGTTTGTATCGTTCTTTAGTTCATAACATGGTTGTGGGCGTGTCTGAAGGATATAAAAAGGAACTGGAACTTGTCGGTGTAGGTTACCGTGCTTCTAACCAAGGTAACATCATTGAACTGGCTTTAGGTTATACACACAATATTTTCATTCAATTGCCTGCTGAGGTGAAAGTTGAAACTAAGTCTGAAAGAAATAAGAACCCTCTTATTATATTGGAATCGTGTGACAAACAATTGCTTGGTCAAGTTTGCTCTAAAATACGTTCTTTCCGTAAGCCTGAACCATATAAGGGTAAAGGTATTAAGTTTGTTGGCGAAGTAATTCGTAGAAAGTCTGGTAAATCAGCCGGTGCTAAGTAAATCATATAAAATTAGATTATTATGACAACAAAAATAGAAAGACGAGTTAAGATCAAATATAGAGTACGCAATAAGATCTCAGGTACTGCTGAACGTCCGCGTATGAGTGTATTTAGAAGTAACAAGCAAATTTATGTCCAGATTATCGATGATCTTTCTGGTAAGACACTGGCTGCTGCTTCTTCTTTAGGTATGGCTGAGAAAGTCGCAAAGAAAGAACAAGCTGCTAAAGTTGGTGAAATGATTGCTAAAAAGGCTCAGGAAGCAGGTATAACTACTGTTGTTTTCGACCGTAATGGTTACTTGTATCATGGGAGAGTAAAAGAAGTAGCTGATGCTGCTCGTAACGGTGGACTTAAATTTTAATCATTATGGCAGGAGTTAATAATAGAGTTAAGGTTACTAACGATATAGAACTGAAGGATAGATTGGTTGCTATTAATCGTGTTACTAAAGTTACCAAAGGTGGTAGAACTTTTAGTTTCTCTGCAATCGTTGTTGTAGGTAACGAAGAAGGTATTATCGGTTGGGGACTTGGTAAAGCAGGTGAAGTAACAGCTGCTATCGCTAAAGGCGTAGAATCAGCTAAAAAGAACCTGGTGAAAGTACCTGTTTTGAAAGGTACTGTTCCTCATGAACAATCAGCTAAGTTTGGTGGTGCTGAAGTATTCATCAAACCTGCATCTCACGGAACCGGTGTAGTAGCTGGTGGTGCTATGCGTGCTGTATTGGAAAGTGTTGGTATTACTGACGTTTTGGCAAAATCTAAAGGTTCTTCAAATCCGCACAACCTTGTTAAAGCTACAATTGAAGCTTTGAGTGAGATGCGTGATGCAAGAATGATTGCTCAGAACAGAGGTATTAGTGTTGAAAAAGTATTTAGAGGATAAGGAGGAGATATGTCAATTATAAAGATTAAACAAGTTAAAAGTAGAATTGGTGCTCCAGCTGATCAGAAAAGAACTCTTGATGCACTGGGACTTCGCAAACTGAACCGTGTGGTTGAACACGAAAGCACTCCTTCAATTCTTGGAATGGTAGATAAAGTAAAACACTTGGTTGCCATTGTTAAGTAATTATTTGTTGAATAAAAAAACGAATTACAATATGAACTTAAGTAATTTAAAACCTGCAGAAGGATCTACTAAGACAAGAAAGAGAATAGGACGTGGTGCCGGTTCTGGCTTGGGGGGCACTTCTACAAGAGGTCATAAAGGAGCTAAATCAAGATCTGGATACTCTAAGAAAGTTGGCTTTGAAGGTGGTCAGATGCCTCTTCAACGTCGAGTACCTAAATTTGGTTTTAAGAATATCAATCGTGTAGAATATAAGGCTATCAACTTGGATACAATTCAGACGCTTGCAGACGCTAAGAATCTGACAAAAGTTGGTATTAGCGACTTTATTGAAGCAGGATTTATTTCTTCAAATCAATTGGTTAAAGTATTGGGTAACGGAGCTCTGACTAACAAGCTGGAAGTAGAAGCTAACGCATTCTCTAAGAGTGCTGCTGCTGCTATTGAAGCTGCTGGTGGAACTGTAGTAAAACTCTGATTCAATGAGAAAAGCTATTGAAACATTAAAGAATATATGGAAGATTGAGGATCTGAGACAGCGGATCCTCATCACCATATTGTTTGTGGCAATTTACCGTTTCGGATCATATGTCGTATTACCGGGTATTAATCCGGCAATGCTGGCAAAATTGCACGAACAAACAAGTGAAGGCCTTTTAGCCTTGTTAAATATGTTCTCTGGAGGAGCATTTTCTAATGCCTCTATTTTTGCATTAGGAATCATGCCTTATATCTCTGCATCTATCGTTATTCAGCTATTGGGAATCGCTGTGCCGTATTTCCAGAAGTTGCAGCGCGAAGGTGAGAGCGGCAGAAGAAAAATGAATCAATATACTCGTTATCTGACGATTGCTATATTGTTAGTTCAGGCCCCTTCTTATTTGCTCAATCTTAAAATGCAGGCTGGCCCTTCCTTAAATGCTTCATTAGATTGGACTCTGTTTATGGTTACCTCTACCATTATTTTGGCAGCAGGTAGTATGTTTATTTTGTGGCTTGGTGAAAGAATAACTGATAAAGGTATTGGTAACGGTATTTCATTTATCATCCTGATCGGTATTATCGCTCGTTTCCCTGATGCTTTGATACAAGAAGTTGTATCCAGAGTAGCAAATAAGAGTGGTGGTCTGATTATGTTTATAATTGAAGTCGTATTCTTATTGTTAGTAATTGGTGCTGCAATCCTGTTGGTACAAGGTACAAGAAAGATTCCTGTACAATATGCTAAAAGAATTGTAGGTAATAAACAATATGGTGGTGCAAGACAGTATATTCCTTTGAAGGTGAATGCTGCTGGTGTAATGCCTATTATCTTTGCTCAGGCAATCATGTTTATTCCAATTACATTTATCGGTTTTTCCAATAATGTAAATAACGCAGGTGGTTTCTTGCATGCGTTTACAGATCATACAAGTTTCTGGTATAATTTTGTTTTTGCGGTAATGATTATATTATTTACATATTTCTATACTGCAATTACAATCAATCCGACTCAGATGGCTGAGGATATGAAGAGAAATAATGGTTTCATCCCTGGTATCAAACCGGGAAAGAAAACAGCAGAGTATATTGATGATATCATGTCTCGTATTACTTTACCGGGTTCTTTCTTCTTGGCATTGGTTGCTATTATGCCTGCTTTTGCTGGTATATTTGGGGTTCAAGCTGGATTTGCTCAATTCTTCGGCGGTACATCTTTGTTAATTCTTGTAGGTGTTGTTCTTGATACACTGCAACAGGTTGAAAGTCATTTGTTGATGAGACATTATGATGGTCTGTTGAAATCAGGTCGTATTAAGGGACGCGCTGGTGTAGCGGCATATTAATTCTTTAGAATAGAAATGATATTTCTTAAGACAGAAGATGAAATAGAATTGCTCCGTCAGAGTAACCTGCTTGTCGGTAGAACTCTAGCTGAGGTTGCTAAAGTGGTGAAGCCTGGTGTAACTACACGTGAGTTGGATAAAGTTGCTGAAGAATTCATTAGAGATAATGGGGCAACTCCAACTTTTAAAGGATTCCCGAATCAATATGGAGACCCGTTTCCTGCATCCATCTGTACTTCTGTAAATGACCAGGTAGTACATGGAATTCCGGGGGATATTGTTTTGAAAGACGGCGATATCGTATCTGTGGATTGCGGAACTTATATGAATGGTTTTTGTGGAGATTCTGCTTATACTTTTTGTGTAGGAGAGGTAGACGAAGAAATTCGTAACTTGTTGAAGGTAACTAAAGAAGCGTTATATATCGGTATTCAGAATGCAGTACATGGAAAAAGAATCGGAGATATCGGATATGCTATTCAGCAATATTGTGAGTCTCATTCTTATGGTGTAGTGCGTGAGTTTGTCGGTCACGGCATCGGTAAGGAAATGCACGAAGATCCCCAGGTACCTAATTATGGTAAAAGAGGATATGGTCCTTTGATGAAAAGAGGTCTTTGCATTGCAATTGAGCCGATGATAACGTTGGGAGACAGACAAGTGATTATGGAAGGTGACGGATGGACTGTGAGGACCAGAGATCGTAAATGTGCTGCGCACTTTGAACATACGGTAGCTGTTGGAGTTGGTGAGGCTGATATTTTGTCTTCATTCAAATTCATAGAAGAAGTTTTAGGAGATAAAGCAATATAATATGGCAAAGCAATCTGCAATAGAACAAGATGGAGTTATAGTTGAAGCATTGTCTAATGCAATGTTTCGTGTTGAATTAGAAAACGGACATGAGATTACTGCACATATTTCAGGTAAGATGCGTATGCATTACATTAAGATTTTGCCGGGAGATAAAGTGAGAGTCGAAATGTCTCCTTACGACTTATCGAAAGGAAGAATTGTGTTTAGATATAAATAAAATTAAGATATGAAAGTAAGAGCATCATTAAAGAAACGCACGCCAGAATGTAAGATCGTTAGACGTAATGGCCGTTTGTATGTTATTAACAAGAAAAATCCTAAGTATAAACAACGTCAAGGATAATTTGTTATTTTTGCAAAAAAAATAATTTAGTATATGGCTATAAGAATAGTTGGTGTAGATTTACCTCAGAATAAAAGAGGTGAAATTGCGTTGACCTATGTATATGGAATAGGTCGCAGTAGTTCAGCAAAAATTTTAGATAAAGCTGGTGTAGATAAAGATCTGAAGGTTAAAGACTGGACAGATGATCAAGCTGCTAAGATTCGTGAGATTATCGGTGCAGAGTATAAAGTAGAAGGTGATCTTCGTTCTGAAATCCAATTGAACATTAAGCGATTAATGGATATTGGTTGTTACCGTGGTGTACGTCATCGTATTGGTCTGCCGGTTAGAGGTCAGAGCACTAAGAACAATGCGCGTACTCGTAAGGGTAGAAAGAAAACCGTTGCTAATAAGAAAAAAGCTACTAAATAATAATTGTTGATATGGCAAAAAAAACAGTTGCAGCTAAGAAGAGAAATGTGAAAGTAGACGCTAATGGACAGTTACACGTTCATTCATCTTTCAACAATATTATTGTTTCTCTTGCAAACAGTGAAGGGCAGATAATCTCTTGGTCATCTGCAGGAAAGATGGGATTTAGAGGTTCAAAAAAGAATACTCCTTATGCAGCTCAGATGGCTGCCCAGGATTGTGCAAAAATTGCATTTGATCTTGGCCTGAGAAAGGTAAAAGCATATGTGAAGGGTCCAGGTAACGGACGTGAGTCTGCTATTAGAACTATCCACGGAGCTGGTATTGAGGTTACAGAGATCATCGACGTAACTCCACTTCCACACAATGGTTGTCGTCCTCCGAAAAGACGTAGAGTTTAATTTACCTTTAACTTAAAATGATCTTGATTTTGTTTTTGGATTGCAATAATTTCTTCTCTGCAATCGCGGCTGCAACAAATTGAGTTCATGAATAAACAATTAAATATTTAAAAGAAATGGCTAGATATACTGGACCAAAATCAAGAATAGCCCGTAAATTCGGTGAAGGCATCTTTGGAGCTGATAAAGTTTTGTCAAAGAAGAACTATCCTCCCGGACAACACGGAAATTCAAGAAAAAGAAAAACTTCTGAATATGGTGTGCAACTTCGTGAAAAGCAGAAAGCGAAATACACTTATGGAGTTTTAGAAAAACAATTCCGCAATTTGTTTGAAAAAGCCGCTACCGCTAAAGGTATTACCGGTGAGGTGCTTCTTCAATTGCTGGAAGGCCGCCTTGACAACGTAGTATTCCGTTTGGGTATTGCTCCTACACGTGCTGCTGCTCGTCAGTTGGTTAGTCACAAGCATATTACTGTAGATGGTGAAGTGGTAAACATTCCTTCGTTCGCAGTAAAACCAGGACAATTGATTGGTGTTCGTGAAAGATCTAAATCTTTGGAAGTAATTGCTAACTCTCTTGCAGGTTTCAATCACAGCAAATACGCTTGGTTGGAGTGGGATGAAACTTCTAAGGTTGGTAAAATGTTGCATATACCTGAAAGAGCAGACATTCCTGAGAACATTAAAGAACATTTGATCGTTGAATTGTATTCTAAATAATAATTAATTTCATGGCGATATTAGCATTTCAAAAACCTGATAAAGTATTAATGTTGGAGGCGGACTCCAGATTCGGTAAATTCGAATTTCGTCCGTTGGAACCGGGGTTTGGTATTACCGTAGGTAATGCATTACGCCGTATCCTGCTCTCTTCATTAGAGGGTTTTGCTATCACTACTATCAGAATAGATGGTGTGGAGCATGAATTTTCTAGTGTACCTGGAGTAAAAGAGGATGTTACCAACATTATCTTGAATCTGAAACAAGTGAGATTCAAGCAAGTAGTTGAAGAATTCGAGAGCGAAAAAGTGAGTATCACTGTCGAGAATTCAAGTGAATTTAAAGCAGGTGACATAGGTAAGTATTTGACTGGATTTGAAGTGTTAAATCCGGAATTAGTTATTTGTCATTTAGATTCTAAGGCAACTATGCAGATTGATATTACTATTAACAAGGGTCGTGGATATGTTCCTGCTGATGAAAATCGCGAATATTGCACGGATGTTAATGTAATTCCAATCGACTCTATTTATACACCGATACGTAATGTCAAGTATGCTGTAGAAAACTTCCGTGTAGAACAGAAGACAGACTACGAAAAGCTAGTGCTTGAGATTAGTACCGACGGTTCTATACACCCGAAGGAAGCGCTGAAAGAAGCTGCAAAAATTCTGATTTATCACTTCATGTTGTTCTCTGACGAGAAGATCACGCTTGAAAGTAACGATACTGATGGCAATGAAGAGTTTGATGAAGAAGTATTGCATATGCGTCAGCTGTTGAAGACTAAGCTTGTTGATATGGACTTGTCAGTTCGCGCCCTCAATTGTTTGAAGGCTGCTGACGTAGAAACTCTCGGTGACTTGGTACAATTCAACAAAACTGACCTGTTGAAGTTCAGAAACTTCGGAAAGAAATCGCTTACCGAGCTTGATGATTTGCTGGAAAGTCTGAATCTATCGTTTGGAACCGACATTTCTAAATATAAATTAGATAAAGAATAAAAAATGAGACATAATAAAAAATTCAATCATTTAGGTCGTACTGCTTCTCATAGAAGCGCTATGTTATCTAACATGGCTTGCTCCTTGATCAAGCACAAAAGAATCACTACGACTGTGGCAAAGGCTAAAGCTTTGAAGAAGTTTGTTGAGCCTTTGATTACAAAGTCTAAAGAAGATACTACGAATTCTCGTCGTGTTGTATTTAGCAACCTGCAAGATAAGATTGCAGTAACAGAATTGTTCAAAGAAATCTCGGTTAAGATTGCTGACCGTCCGGGTGGTTATACTCGTATCATCAAGACTGGTAACCGTTTAGGTGACAATGCAGAAATGTGTTTCATTGAGTTGGTTGACTACAATGAAAACATGGCTAAAGAAAAAGTTGCTAAGAAAGCTACTCGTACTCGTCGTTCTAAGAAGAGTGCTGCTCCTGCTGCTGTTGAAGCTCCTGCAACTGAAGAACCAAAAGCTGAATCAGCTGAATAATTTTACAGTTATTCTTATACATATAAAAAAGGCTACTCATACGGGTAGCCTTTTTTGTATCCTTATATTTTAGTTATACTAAGATACATTAAAAGATTTACCGAATGAACTTTTCGTAAGAATTATCTGTTATATTTGCAGGAGAATATGGCAAAATTTGTAAAGGTAATATTGTTTCTGTTGCTGGCAGTTGCCCTTCATGGGGTCGCAGGCAATGTTTTCACTGAAAAACAGGTGGAACAACCAGAGCATGCTGTTACATATTCTATGAAACCGCAGGGGCAGATTAATGCTCCAGAATCTCCTTATCTTCCTGTGGCTGAATTAACTAATTTGCAAAGCCATCAGATATCGGTGACACGCATCCAACGTGTGCAAATCGGTGAATACTTCTCTTCTCTGAGAAATGTACTGCAATGTTGTGCAGACCGTGATAACTCACTGTCACAGCATTGGGGAAGGATTTATAATACTACAACTTCCTATTATTGCCAGCCTGCAAGTGAATATTATGTATTTACTTTAAGGCATATTATTATTTAGACGTTTATTTATTGGTATTATTTTACGGATTGCTGGCGTTAATTATATAGTGCCGGTCAGTCTTTATTATCTTCATATTTTTACTAATAATTTAAACTTCAATATTATGGCAACTCAAGCTATTGATGCTACTATATTTGCATCTTCACATCCCGATATCGCTAAACGTACGAGTATCTCCGGTCTTTTAATTTCTTGTGTAATGTTACTGATTGGTATTTTATCTTTTGCTTCTACTTTCGAACTGGAAGATAAATCGTCTACTGTCAGTATGGCTCTGATGGTCTTTGGAACAGGATTGTTCCTTTTAGGTATATTCCGGCTTTTCTGGAAGTCAAAAGAAGTGGTCTATGTTCCGACAGGAAGCATAACGAAAGAGCGTAGTGTTTTCTTTGATCTGAAGCATATGGACAAGTTGACTGACCTTGTTAATTCCGGTTCATTTTCTGCGGATTCAAAGATTAAGAGTGAGGCAAGTGGTAATATACGTATGGACGTGATACTATCTGCTGATAATAAATTTGCAGCTGTACAGCTATTCCAGTTTGTACCTTATACATATCAGCCGGTGACTGCTGTGCATTATTTTACCAATGATGCAGCTGCAGCTGTTGCTGCGTTTCTGACTAAAAGTCAATTGAATTAAAGTGCTTAATGCCAAATGGTGTTCATGTTGATGGCGAATTGTCATTCATCAGAAGATCATTTCTAAGATAGTCAAGTGCAGGGATGCAGGGATAAATGGATAATGGATTGATAATTACTGAATATCGCACTTCTATGTCTTAATAGCTTAGATACAAGCAGGCTTTAAGGAATAATTTGACATGTGGGGATTAACCGTCGATGACGGCAATCCCCATTTTTTTCATTAAGAAGCACGCATTCATGTTCTGTGCGACTCCGCTTCTCATCTGGTATGAAAATGTCAGTTCGTTGTTGGTAATGTCCGCTTCGAAACAATAATTCCGGATATTTTGTGGAAAAGCATCTATTAGTGTGCCTAGCAGTAGGTCATGAGTAGCGATAATACCATTGGCATCCATGCTCATGAACTGTTTGATTAAGGCAAAAGAACCTTTCTGTTTATCCATAGAGTTAGTTCCTTTCAGAATTTCATCAAGGATGATAAATAATTCTTCTCCGGCTTTGAGTTTATCAATGATTAGTTTCAGTCGTTTGAGTTCGGCGAAGAAGTAAGATTCGTTGTCGGTGAGTGAATCACTTGTCCGGAGGCTGGTGACAAGACGAGCGGGAAATATTTCCATTTTCGCAGCCCATACAGGAGCACCAATGCAAGCCAAGAGATAGTTGACACCTACGGTGCGCAGGTAAGTACTTTTGCCTGCCATGTTGGCGCCGGTAATAATGATAAAGAACGGGCGTTTCTCCATATCGATTCCATTGCGGACACATTTATTGCGGTCCATGAGCGGATGCCCTAAGGCTTCGGCTTGCAGATGGAAAGACTGAGAAGTTATTTGAGGATAGATGTAATCCGGATGGTTGTATGAGAATGTTGCAAGAGAACAATAAGCATCAATTGCTCCGATAGCTTCGATCCAGCGGGGGAGATCTGCGGAGTGTACTTCTTTCCATTTCTCGATTTGCATGACTTGGCGGAGTTCCCAAAATAGGAGGCCGTTCAAGATGGTGCTTATTAGCAGATTACCTCGTTGGTCGAGTGCATTCATGAGTTTAGCAAGGCGATGTACGGACTGGGAAGCTGTTTGATTTTGGCTTGTAAGTTCGGCTTTCAGTTGTTGCAGTGCAGGGCTGTGCATCTCTTTTTTCTCGGTGATGAGAATCTGGTCGGCGTAAGTAGACAGAATTTGTAGTTTTTCGCCATACGTCGCTTGTATTTTGGTTATTCCTTTTGAGAAGATAAAACTGAATACGACAAAGCATGCAAATACTATCCCGCTGATGCTTGCAGGGAGAAATCCCAGAATCGTTGCGCCGATACATAGGAGGTTTATAATACCTACTGCTGTCGGGAGGATACGGAGGAAAGCGTGTTTCCGATAGTCGCTCGGACTGTTTACCCATTCTTTAATTTCAGAGGTGTCGGATGGCTTGCCTTTATAAAGTAATCCGAGCAGGCGGAATTGTTGCCGAAACTCAAGTTCTGAAGATAGTTCCCGAATCGCTTCCTGACGTTGTTCGATAGCTTCTTTTTCTTCCAGATGCGCATTGAACCAGTTGGCAAGACGCTGTTTGCCGATGGGGGTCGAAGTACGATTGATATACTGGAATAGTGAGTGCTCGCCAAATATGTCCAAGTCGAAAGTATAGAGGTGAGACGGATCGATGTATTCTTTTCCGTTGTCGAAGTCGGAAAAGTCATATTGCAGTGCTCGTAGTTCCTGCTGATTGATTTCTATTTTCTTTTTGAGATAATCTTTCCAGTAAAACCATCGGTTGTGGCTTTGCACCAGCCAAATGAAAGCGATGATGGGAATTACGGTAAAGACGATGAGCTTTAACCATCCATCAGACCAAAAAATAATGGCGGAGGCTACTGCTTCTACGAATAAGATCAGTCTCAGAAGGCTGATATAGCGAATGCGTTTCTGCGCTTTTTGTAGTTGTTGTTCTGTTTCCTGAATGATTTGTTGATAGGTTGCTATAATATTTTCTTGTTTTTCCATACGATTATATTGCTTTTCGGACAAAGGTAATATAATTCGTAAAAAGCAGAATGGGAGCGTGTTTTTGTAAAGAGCAGATTTACTCTTTATTAACGGTCATTCAGTAATCGGTGATGAAGCAAGTTGTGATGGTTTAGAGCAAAGTTACATAGGAAATAAACACACTTTGTTATTGTCACTTGTCACCTTTGTGTGATAAGTGTCTTATAATTAGTCAAGTAATGGTGATAATAACCGGTGATAATAAGGTGATAATAGATGTTTTTCTGCTTTCTATTATCACCTGTTTTTAATAGATAATACGGTTAATTTGTTGATTATCAGTAGAAAGTGTACTCTTTTAAAGCCTTTGCCTATTTGTGTTAAGAATTCCCTTTTAGGCATGAATGTACGTTGTTTATGCCATATATTACTTCCTGTATGCCGCCTATATTAAGACAAGACTCGGCAACCTTAACCTGTAAACAAGGTTTGACTAATATATTTTGTTCGTTTCATATTTTCGTTTCACGTCCGTGATCTGTTCGGTTCACGTATGTGAGCTCAATGGTTTACGTACGTGGACTGATGGGAGCATGTACGTGAAACGATTTGTTGTTACTGACGGAATATATTAATCATGCCTGCATAATAGCATAATGAATCGTTCATTTGCTGTTGTTCCCGGGAGCTTATTCTTTCATAGTTGATATGGGGCTGACTAAAAAGTCGGTAGTATCTTAAATCTTCTCCTTCCCGAAGGGAGGGGAATTGGAGATACTACCGACTTTTTAGTCAACCCTGACGACTCAGGTATTAACGCCTGATATTCCGGATGAAAAAAGACAAGATAAGATTATAAAAAGAACCATAAACCGTATTTCATGAGTAAACAAACTTCGGGGACGATTGACTTGCTTCCGGGATAATTGTGTGTAAGAGGTGCTGTGCCAAGAAGGCGAAAGGGGCTTCTTGGCTTCTTTTTTCAACATTTCTTTTTCCATTCTTGCATTTATGCGCTAAAATTTATAACTTTCCACTCGAAAAGGCGTTGAATGAAGAAAGGAGGATGGCTTATGAAGAAAGGATATGTTTTGTGGTTGCTGATAAGCGTGATTAGCCTTCCGGTAGTTGCGCAGAATATCATTTATTCGAACTTGAAAGAGTTGATGGCTCAAGATGGCGATACCCTTGCGGTGTTGCGAGTAGAGAAGCGTTCCAGAAGCCAGATTCTATTGACAGGCGGGGCTGACTACCGGATAACGGCAGGCAATGATGAATCTATGTGCCGCCAGTTGAAGAAGCGTTGTTTTGCGGTGCGTACTTCTGAAGGAGACTTATTTATCAACTGTCGTAAGTTGCGTTATAAAAAGATGCGTTTCGGGGCGTGGTATGCTCCGGCTGTTCAGTTGGGCAAAAATATCTATTTCTGTGCGATGCCATTAGGGTCGGTAATCGGTGGGACATTTGCAGAAGAAGATGATGTGAAACTGGGTGGAAATGTGGGAGATGCTCTTGCCGCTTCAAGTCTGGTTACTAAACGGGTCTGCTATGAGCTGAACGGTGAGACCGGAAAGATTGATTTTGTAGGAAAAGAAAAGATGGCGCAACTGCTGGAAAAACATCCGGACTGGAAGAAAGCCTACCTTACAAAAGATAGTCAGGAAGCGAAGCATACCTTCAAGTATCTGCAAATGCTGTGTGGTGAGCAGCAGAAAGAATAAATAATACCTTTCTGATAATAAATCTGCCAAAACCTTTGTCTTTTCTCTTCTTTTTTTCTATATTGCGAAGAGTTATAGAACTGTATTGCTTACAGTTTGTAATCCTTAATTCTGCTTATTATGAAGATAACTCTTGGCAACACGTTACCTCCCTACCCAGCTTTCATAGAAGGTATCCGGAGGGCCCCCGACCGTAGTTATACGCTTACGCCGGCGCAGACAGCTACGGCATTGAAGAATGCATTGCGCTATATCCCCTTGGAATTGCATGAGCAACTGGCACCTGAATTTATGGAAGAATTGCGTACCCGTGGGCGAATTTACGGATACCGCTTCCGCCCCGCAGGCGATCTGAAAGCCAGACCGATTGATGAATATCGTGGCAAATGTGTGGAAGGCAAAGCCTTTCAAGTAATGATTGACAACAATCTCTGTTTTGATATCGCGTTGTATCCCTATGAACTTGTTACTTATGGTGAAACCGGACAAGTTTGTCAGAACTGGATGCAATACCTTCTGATCAAGCAATATCTCGAAGAACTTACTCCTGAGCAAACACTGGTCATTGAGTCCGGACATCCGTTGGGACTGTTTCGTTCCCGTCCCGATGCTCCCCGCGTTATTATTACCAACTCTATGATGATAGGTCAGTTCGACAATCAGCACGACTGGCACATTGCCGCACAAATGGGAGTTGCCAACTATGGGCAGATGACGGCGGGCGGCTGGATGTATATCGGTCCGCAGGGTATTGTTCATGGCACTTTCAATACATTACTCAATGCCGGACGATTGAAACTCGGCATTCCGCAGGACAAAGATTTGCGTGGTCACTTCTTCGTATCTTCCGGTTTGGGAGGAATGAGCGGGGCACAGCCAAAGGCAGCCGAAATAGCCGGAGCAGCCTCTATTATAGCCGAAGTCGATAGCTCCCGTATCGAAACACGTTATCGGCAGGGATGGGTAGGCCATGTCACACAAGACTTGTCGGAGGCTTTCCGTCTGGCAAAAGAAGCGATGGAACGTCGGGAACCTTGCTCGGTAGCCTATCATGGCAACGTCGTCGATTTGCTGGAATATGCGGAACGTGAGCAGATTCATATTGAACTTTTGTCCGATCAGACCTCTTGCCATGCCGTTTACGAAGGAGGTTACTGTCCCGCAGGCTTGACTTTCGAAGAGCGGACCCGCCTTCTTCATGAATCCCCTGATCAGTTCCGTCGTCTGGCAGACGCTTCCTTGCGCCGCCATTTTGAGGTAATCCGGAAACTGGTGGCACGCGGCACTTACTTCTTCGATTATGGCAACTCCTTTATGAAAGCGGTTTATGATGCCGGAGTGAAAGAGATTTCCCGCAATGGCGTTGATGAGAAAGACGGATTTATATGGCCGAGTTATGTAGAAGATATCATGGGACCCCAACTCTTTGATTATGGTTATGGCCCCTTCCGATGGGTATGTCTGAGCGGTAGGCACGAAGATCTGATAAAAACGGACCGTGCCGCAATGGAGTGCATTGATGTCAATCGACGGGGACAGGATCTGGATAATTATAACTGGATACGCGACGCCGAAAAGAACAGGCTGGTAGTAGGTACTCAGGCACGTATTCTCTATCAGGATGCCGTGGGAAGAATGAATATCGCCCTCCGTTTCAATGAAATGGTACGGCGGGGAGAAGTAGGACCGATCATGTTGGGCCGTGATCATCATGATGTGAGTGGAACCGATTCGCCTTTCCGTGAGACATCGAATATCAAAGATGGAAGTAATGTCATGGCTGATATGGCCGTGCAGTGTTTTGCCGGAAACTGCGCCCGTGGCATGAGCTTGGTAGCCCTGCATAATGGCGGCGGAGTCGGTATCGGAAAAGCGATTAATGGCGGCTTCGGCATGGTATGTGACGGCAGCGAACGGGTAGACGAGATACTTCGCTCGGCTATGCTTTGGGATGTGATGGGCGGAGTGGCCCGCCGTTCGTGGGCCCGCAATCCGCATGCAATGGAAACTAGTGACGCTTTCAATGAATCACATTCGGAAGGGTATCATATAACGATGCCTTATCTGGTTGATGACGAGCTGATTAAAAAGACAATAAAAGAAGTATTGTAATAGAAAGTAACGAAATAGAGAAATAAATATGAATTGGAGTAAGATCATCGAATGTGTCCCCAACTTTAGCGAGGGACGTGATTTGGAGAAAATAGACAAGATAGTAGCCCCTTTTCGTGGCAAATCCGGCGTGAAGCTGCTCGACTATAGCAATGATGAAGATCATAACCGTCTGGTAGTCACTTTGGTTGGCGAACCGGAAGCCTTGCGCGATGCAGTCATTGAAGCTATCGGCATTGCTGTCCGTCTGATAGACCTTAACCATCATAGCGGACAGCATCCCCGCATGGGAGCGGTGGACGTGGTTCCTTTCATTCCGATCAAGAATACGACGATGGAAGAAGCCGTCGCCCTGTCGAAAGAAGTGGCTTCCCGGGTGGCGGAACTATATAATCTCCCTGTCTTTCTGTATGAAAAGTCCGCCACAGCTCCGCATCGGGAAAATCTGGCCTCCGTCCGTAAGGGAGAATTTGAAGGAATGGCGGAGAAAATCAGACTTCCCGAATGGCAGCCCGACTTCGGTCCTGCCGAGCGTCATCCCACTGCCGGAACGGTAGCTATCGGTGCCCGAATGCCGCTGGTTGCTTATAACATCAATCTGAGTACCAATAATCTTGAAATAGCCACGAAGATAGCAAAGAATATCCGGCATATCAACGGCGGTCTCCGCTACGTCAAAGCAATGGGGGTGGAACTGAAAGAGCGGAATATCACCCAAGTATCCATTAATATGACCGATTACACCCGCACCGCCCTTTACCGTGCTTTCGAATTGGTGCGTATTGAGGCCCGTCGCTATGGAGTGACGATTGTTGGAAGTGAGATCATTGGTCTGGTGCCGATGGAAGCGCTGATAGATACGGCCTCCTATTATTTAGGACTGGAGAATTTCTCCATGCAGCAGGTGCTGGAAGCGCGTATCATGGAATAGCGCCCGGAGTATTCAAATAATGTGTGTCCGATATAAAGCTGCTGAAACTTATATCGACTTATGATTGAAATAGTAAGAACCGAATAATAAAAGATCAATGAGTGAAAACCTGATTATATTCAATGCCCGTATTGTCACCCCGACAGGAACCTCCGCCCGTAAAGGTGCGGAAATGGGACAACTCCGTATCATAGAAAACGGAACGGTAGAAGTGACCAAAGGCATCATCACTTACGTCGGTGAGAGCCGTGGCGAAGATCGTGACGGCTACTACCAGCATTACTGGCATTACAACGCCCGGGGACATTGCCTGCTTCCGGGCTTTGTCGATTCGCATACCCATTTTGTTTTTGGCGGAGAACGTTCCGAAGAATTTTCATGGCGGCTGAAAGGCGAAAGCTATATGTCCATCATGGAACATGGCGGAGGGATAGCCAGTACCGTAAAAGCTACCCGGCAAATGAATTTCCTGAAACTTCGCTCGGCAGCCGAAGGTTTTCTGAAGAAGATGAGTGCTATGGGAGTCACCACGGTAGAAGGCAAAAGCGGCTATGGACTCGATCGGGAAACAGAATTGCTGCAACTGAAAATAATGCGCAGCCTGAACAATGACGAACACAAACGTATCGACATTGTATCCACTTTCTTAGGAGCCCACGCCCTTCCCGAAGAGTATAAAGGAAGAGGAGACGAATACATCGACTTTCTGATTCGTGAAATGCTCCCCGTTATCCGCGAGAACGAACTTGCCGAATGTTGTGATGTCTTTTGCGAACAAGGAGTTTTCTCTGTCGAACAGTCCCGCCGTCTCCTTCGGGAAGCCAAAGAACAAGGCTTCCTGTTAAAGCTCCATGCCGATGAAATCGTTTCCTTTGGTGGCGCTGAGCTGGCTGCCGAACTGGGCGCTTTGTCTGCCGATCATCTGCTTCAGGCTTCCGATGCCGGAATCCGTGCAATGGCCGATGCAGGAGTAGTAGCTACCCTGCTGCCTCTGACGGCTTTCGCGCTGAAAGAACCTTATGCACGCGGTCGTGAAATGATTGATGCCGGCTGTGCCGTAGCACTTGCCACAGACTTGAATCCGGGAAGCTGTTTCTCCGGTTCCATCCCGTTGACCATTGCTTTGGCGTGTATTTACATGAAACTTAGCATCGAAGAAACCATCACTGCCCTTACACTGAACGGAGCTGCTGCCCTTCATCGGGCAGACCGGATCGGAAGTATCGAAGTAGGCAAGCAAGGTGACTTTGTCATACTGAATTCGGACAATTATCACATTCTGCCATACTACGTAGGCATGAACTGTGTCATCATGACTATTAAAGGCGGTATGTTATACCCCGTCAATTGATAACTAAAAGCATAAAATACCATGTTAGCAGATTTAACCGTAAAAGATTTTTTAGATAAGGTAGCCGGCAATGATCCGGTACCCGGCGGTGGCAGTATTGCTGCTTTAGGCGGAGCGCTGGCTTCTGCTTTGGCCACGATGGTGACGAGACTCACCATCGGAAAGAAAGGATATGAAGCCAGCGAAGAAGTAATGCAGCACGCACAGACGCTTACCACCCGATTCCAAAAAGAATTCGTCGCCTTGATTGATAAAGACTCCGAAGCCTATGATGAAGTTTTTGCCTGTTTTAAACTTCCCAAAGCTACCGATGAAGAAAAAGCTGCCCGCAGCGCTGCCATTCAGGAAGCCACCAGGCATGCCGCCCTCATTCCGATGGAAGTTGCCCGGAAAGCACTTGAAGTGATGCCCGTCATAGCAGACATCGCCCGTCTGGGAAACCGGAACGCTATTACAGACGCCTGTGTAGCCATGATGGCGGCACGATCCGCCGTATTGGGGGCATTGCTGAATGTCCGCATTAATCTGGGGGTACTCAAAGACAAAGAATTTGTCCAGGGCTTGCAAGCCGAAGCGGACCGGATAGAGCAAACCGCCTGCCGGAAAGAGAAAGAATTACTGGATGCCGTCAACCAAGATTTACGCGTATGAGCAAGAATGTGTATCAAATAGGTTCCGGAGAACTGACCTTCGAAATCATCGAACGGATCATCAACGAGAATCTGAAGCTGGAACTGGCTCCCGAAGCCAAGCTCCGCATTCAGAAATGCCGTGATTATCTCGACCATAAAATAGCTGCTTCCGAAGAACCTTTATATGGCATTACTACAGGCTTTGGTTCTTTATGTACTAAAAATATATCTCCCGACGAATTGGGAACCTTACAGGAAAACCTCATCAAGAGCCATGCTTGCAGTGTAGGAGAAGAAATTCGTCCTGTCATTATCAAACTGATGATGCTGCTCAAAGCCCATGCTCTCTCGTTGGGGCACAGTGGCGTACAACTTATTACCGTACAGCGTATTCTCGATTTTTTCAATAACGACGTACTGCCCATTGTCTACGATCGTGGTTCTTTGGGTGCTTCCGGCGATCTTGCCCCATTAGCAAATCTGTTTCTTCCTCTGATTGGTGTAGGCGACGTTAACTATAAAGGAAAGAAATGCGAAGCAATCAGCGTACTCGACGAATTTGGCTGGGAGCCCGTCCGGCTCATGAGCAAGGAAGGGCTTGCGTTGCTCAATGGTACACAGTTCATGAGTGCCAATGGTGTGTTTGCTATTCTCAAAGCCTTCCGTCTCTCTAAAAAGGCCGATTTGATAGCTGCCCTTTCTCTTGAGGCTTTTGACGGGCGCATTGACCCGTTTATGGATTGTATCCAACAGATACGCCCTCATCCCGGACAGATAGAAACAGGAGAGGCCTTTCGTAAGCTGCTGGCTGGCAGTGAACTGATCGAGCGTCCTAAGGCGCACGTGCAAGATCCTTACTCTTTTCGCTGTATCCCGCAAGTGCATGGCGCAACGAAAGATGCTATCCGCTATGTTTCTTCCGTGTTGCTGACTGAAATTAATTCCGTTACAGACAATCCCACGATCTTTCCTGATGAAGACAGAATCATCTCCGGTGGAAATTTTCACGGCCAGCCACTTGCCATTTCCTATGACTTTCTCGCCATTGCTTTGGCAGAACTGGGAAATATTTCCGAACGTCGTGTTTCCCAATTGATCATGGGGCTCCGTGAACTTCCGGAGTTTCTGGTAGCCAATCCGGGACTAAATTCCGGTTTCATGATTCCACAATATGCCGCTGCATCTATGGTCAGCCAGAACAAAATGTACTGTTATGCCGCGTCAAGCGATTCCATTGTCTCGTCTAATGGACAGGAAGACCACGTAAGTATGGGCGCCAATGCCGCGACTAAACTTTATAAAGTGATGGATAATCTGGAGCATATCCTTGCTATCGAACTGATGAATGCCGCACAGGGTATCGATTTCCGCCGTCCGTTGAAAACCTCTCCGCTTTTGGAGAGTTTCCTGAATGCTTATCGGAAAGAAGTGCCTTTTGTGAAAGATGACATCGTGATGTACAAAGAGATACATAAAACAGTTGCTTTTTTAAAAAGGACTAAGTTAGAGTACTAAACCTCCTTTTGTTTATCGTTAATAATGGGTGACTGTTACTGCCGGATAACATATCGATTCTTATCGGTATTTATCCGGCATTTACCGGTTATTTCCCTCTTCATAACGATAAAACTTTACTTCATATACCGCTATTCCTTACTTTTGCTCTGTATTTCCTATTAACACTTGTTTTCATATACCTCTAGTGAATGATAATATTTATCAAATGGGCTATAAATAAAAGGAAACTTGATTTGTTAATTGAGTTTTCTATATATCTTTGTTCCGTTTTTCCCCTAAAGTGGTGAATTTATAGTAAACTGAGTCTAACAAAATCTAAAAAAGAGTGATGATGGAGCATGGAAGAGACGCGTCCCAAAAGGCAGAGTTGAGAGAACGGATCATAATGACCGCGACAGAAGCTTTTACTTTGAAAGGTATTAAGTGTATTACGATGGATGACATTGCGGCAGCATTGGGAATTTCCAAACGTACGCTCTATGAGGTTTTTGCAGATAAGGAATCATTATTGAAGGAGTGTATTCTGCATAAACAGGCTGAAAGAGACAAATACTTACAGGCAATATACGAACAATCTAATAATGTGCTGGAGGTTATACTTGCTGTTTTTCAGAAGAGTATTGAGATCTTTCACCAGACAAATAAACGCTTTTTTGAGGATATCAAGAAATATCCGAAGGTGTATGCAATGATGAAAGACCGTAGTGAAAGTGACTCGGAAAAGACGATGTCTTTTTTTAAGTCGGGTGTGGAGCAAGGTATTTTTCGTTCGGATGTCAACTTTGAGATAGTCAACCTGTTGGTACGCGAACAGTTCGATGTGTTGTTGAATACGGATATTTGCAACGAATATCCTTTTATAGAAGTATACGAATCCATCATGTTTACTTATATACGTGGTATTTCCACGGAAAAAGGAGCCAGAGTTTTAGAAGAATTTATATCAGAATATCGTAAAAACCGGGTCGAACAACAATAGGAGTAAGATTCGGATGACAAACAATTAAGGATCAAATAGAAACGAGTTTATGAACAGATTGAAAAGATTGACAGGCAAGAAAATGCTTCTGACAGCAATGGCGCTCTGTGCGTTTGGCTTTGCAAAGGCTCAGACAGAACAGACAGCGCAGAATACGCTGACGCTGACGCTGGATAAAGCCCTGGAAATAGCGTTGGATGAGAATCCTACGATAAAGGTGGCAGCAGAAGAAATTGCCTTGAAGAAAGTTGCAAGTAAGGAAGCGTGGCAGAGTCTGCTACCTGAAGCAAGCCTAAACGGATCACTGGATCACACGATCAAAGCGGCTGAAATGAAACTGAACGACATGTCGTTCAAGATGGGGCAAGACGGTACGAATACCGCTAATGCCGGACTGAGCATTAACCTACCTTTGTTTGCACCGGCAGTTTACCGGGCTATGTCAATGACAAAGACGGATATCGAACTGGCGGTAGAGAAGTCACGTGCTTCCGAACTGGATCTGATCAATCAGGTAACTAAAGCTTATTATCAGCTGATGCTTGCTCAGGATAGTTATGAAGTACTTCAGGGCAGTTATAAGTTGGCAGAAGATAATTTCAACGTTGTGAACGCTAAATATCAACAAGGAGCAGTCAGCGAATTTGATAAGATCAGTGCAGAGGTGCAGATGCGTAGCATCAAACCAAATGTAATTTCTGCCGCTAATGCTGTGACGCTGGCGAAACTCCAGTTGAAAGTGCTGATGGGAATTACGGCAGATGTAGATATTAAGACTGACGATAATCTGACAAACTACGAATCAATGCTGTTTGCCAATCAGTTGAAAGAAGAAGATATGAGTTTGGATAATAATACGACGATGAAGCAGTTTGAGTTGAATATGAAGTTGCTCGAAAAGAACGTGAAGTCGTTGAGAACGAACTTTATACCTACTTTGTCGATGAGTTTCTCTTATCAGTATCAGTCTTTGTATAATCCGAATATCAATTTCTTTGATTATACATGGAGCAACAGTTCATCTTTGATGTTCAATCTGAGTATTCCTTTGTATAGAGCGAGCAACTTTACGAAAGTAAAATCAGCCCGCATCCAGATGCGCCAGCTCGACTGGAACCGCATTGATACGGAGAGAAAGCTGAATATGCAAGTAGTAAGCTACCGTAACAATATGACTGCCAGTTCAGAACAGGTTGTCAGCAACAAGGAAAACGTGATGCAAGCTGAAAAAGCGGTGCAGATTGCCGGAAAACGTTACGAAGTAGGTAAGGGAACCGTACTCGAACTTAATAGTTCGCAAGTATCCCTGACACAGGCACAACTTACTTATAATCAATCAATCTACGATTACCTGACAGCGAAGGCTGACCTTGATCAGGTTTTGGGAAAACAATAAAGAAGATAGACAACTAAAATTACAACTAAGGAATATGAAAAAAGGTATCCAATTAGTGGCTCTGCTATTGACAGTAGTTATGACCTCATGTACGGGTGGAAAAGATAAGGCTGCTTTGAAACAGGAAGACGAGAAGCCTAGAGTAAAAGTGGCTGATGTAACGGCCCGTCCCGTAGATCAGATACAGGATTACACAGCGACGGTGGAAGCTGAAGTAAAGAACAACATTGCTCCTTCGTCACCTGTCCGCATCGACCGGATTCTGGTAGAAGTGGGCGACCGTGTATCCAAAGGTCAGAAGTTGGTACAGATGGATGCAGCCAATCTGACACAAACGAAACTGCAACTGGACAATCAGAAAATAGAATTTAATCGTATTGACGAGCTATATAAAGTAGGTGGTGCTTCTAAATCAGAGTGGGATGCTTCGAAGATGCAGCTCGATGTGAAGCAGACTGCCTATGATAATCTGGTGGAGAATACTTTCCTGTTGAGCCCGATCAATGGAGTAATCACTGCCCGTAATTATGATAATGGTGATATGTATAGCGGAGGCAGTCCGGTATTGGTAGTCGAGCAGATTACTCCGGTCAAGCTGATGATCAACGTTTCTGAAACCTATTTCACGAAAGTGAAGAAAGGTGAACCGGTAGATGTGAAGCTGGATGTATATGGTGACGAACTGTTCAAGGGAACTATCAGCCTGATCTATCCGACTATCGACGCAACTACCCGTACTTTCCAGATCGAGATCAAGTTGGACAACAAAGATCAGCGTGTACGTCCGGGAATGTTTGCCCGTGCTACTCTGAACTTCGGTACGGCGGATAATGTCGTAGTGCCCGACTTGGCTATTGTGAAACAGGCAGGTTCCGGTGATCGCTATGTGTACGTTTATAAAGATGGCAAGGTGTCTTACAACAAAGTAGAGTTAGGCAGACGTATGGGCTCGGAGTATGAGCTGAAATCCGGTGTGCCCGATAACTCACAGGTGGTAGTGGCCGGACAGGCACGTCTGATAAACGGTACAGAAGTAGAGATCGAGAAGTAAAATCACTATTAAACTAATCACGATAAAGAAATGAGTTTATACGAAGGTGCGGTTAAGAAACCGATTATGACCTCCCTCTGCTTTCTGGCAGTGGTGATTTTTGGTCTTTTCTCTTTGTCTAAGTTACCTATCGACTTGTATCCGGATATTGATACAAATACGATCATGGTAATGACCGCATATCCTGGCGCAAGTGCTTCGGATATAGAAAATAACGTTACCCGACCGCTGGAGAATACCTTGAATGCGGTGAGTAACCTGAAACATATTACCTCTCGTTCTTCCGAGAACATGTCATTGATTACGCTGGAATTTGAGTTTGGTAATGATATTGACGTGCTGACGAATGATGTGCGTGATAAACTTGACATGGTAAGTTCTCAGCTTCCGGATGATGTCGAGAATCCGATCATCTTCAAGTTCAGTACGGACATGATTCCTATTGTATTGCTTTCGGTACAGGCTAATGAGAGCCAGGCTGCGCTTTACAAAATATTGGATGACCGTGTGGTTAACCCTCTGGCACGTATCCCCGGTGTGGGTACGGTGTCCATCAGTGGTGCACCGCAGCGTGAGATTCAGGTATACTGCGACCCCAATAAGCTGGAAGCGTATAATCTGAGCATTGAGACAATCAGCTCTATTATCGGAGCCGAAAACAAGAATATTCCGGGTGGTAACTTCGATATCGGTAGTGAGACGTATGCACTCCGTGTGGAAGGAGAATTTGACGATTCCCGGCAGTTGGCGGATATCGTAGTCGGTACGCACAATGGAGCCAATGTATTTCTGCGTGATGTGGCACGAATTGTTGACACAGTAGAAGAACGTGCGCAGGAGACTTACAATAATGGTGTGCAGGGGGCAATGATTGTAGTTCAGAAGCAGTCGGGAGCCAACTCTGTAGAAATCTCCCGTAAAGTAGAAGAAGCCCTTCCGCGCTTGCAGAAGAATCTGCCGAGTGACGTGAAGCTGGGAGTGATTGTAGATACTTCCGATAACATCCTGAACACGATTGACAGTTTGGCAGAAACTGTAATGTACGCTCTGTTGTTCGTTGTGATTGTCGTGTTCCTTTTCTTAGGACGCTGGCGCGCGACGTTGATTATCTGTATCACGATTCCGCTTTCATTGATTGCCTCTTTCATATATCTGGCAATTACCGGAAATACGATTAATATTATTTCGCTTTCGTCTCTGTCTATTGCCATCGGTATGGTGGTGGATGATGCGATTGTGGTACTTGAGAATGTGACGACGCATATTGAGCGTGGCTCGGACCCGAAACAGGCTGCAGTGCATGGAACGAATGAGGTGGCGATTTCCGTAATCGCTTCTACACTGACCATGATTGCCGTGTTCTTTCCGTTGACAATGGTAAGCGGTATGTCCGGTGTACTTTTCAAGCAGTTGGGCTGGATGATGTGTGCCATCATGTTTGTGTCTACTGTGGCGGCATTGTCACTGACCCCGATGCTCTGTTCGCAATTACTCCGCCTGCAAAAGAGACCGTCGAAAATGTTCAAGCTCTTCTTTACTCCGATTGAGAAGGCGTTAGACGGACTCGATACCGGGTATGCGAAGATGCTGAACTGGGCAGTTCGTCATCGTCCGATTGTGATTGTGAGCTGTATCGCTTTCTTTGTTGTCAGTTTGCTTTGTGCAAAAGGCATTGGTACGGAGTTCTTCCCTGCACAGGATAATGCCCGTATCGCTGTTCAGCTTGAGTTGCCGATCGGTACACGAAAGGAAATAGCGCAGGAGCTTTCAGAGAAACTGACTAATCAGTGGCTGACTAAATATAAGGACATCATGAAGGTATGTAACTATACTGTAGGTCAGGCAGATTCCGATAATACTTGGGCTTCTATGCAGGACAACGGTTCGCATATCATTTCCTTCAACATCAGTCTGGTGGACCCGGGCGACCGTGATATTTCGCTGGAAACAGTCTGCGATGAGATGCGTCAGGACTTGAAAGCTTATCCGGAGTTCAGTAAAGCACAGGTTATTCTGGGAGGTAGCAATACCGGTATGTCTGCTCAGGCAAGTGCCGATTTTGAGATATACGGATATGATATGACGACGACCGATAGCGTGGCCGCCCGTTTGAAACGTGAATTGCTGAACGTGAAAGGTGTAACTGAGGTTAACATCAGCCGTAGCGATTACCAGCCTGAATATCAGGTTGATTTCGACCGCGAGAAACTGGCGATGCACGGACTGAACCTGGCTACTGCAGGTAATTATTTGCGTAATCGTATCAATGGTGCCGTTGCTTCCAAATATCGTGAGGATGGAGATGAGTATGATATCAAAGTGCGTTATGCACCCGAATATCGTACCAGTCTGGAAAGCCTCGAGAATATCCTTATTTATAATGCAAAAGGAGAATCAGTACGCGTGAAGGATGTCGGAAAGGTAGTAGAACGTTTCGCGCCCCCTACCATCGAACGTAAAGACCGTGAACGTATCGTTACTGTGTCCGCCGTTATTTCGGGAGCTCCGTTGGGTGACGTAGTAGCAGCCGGAAATAAGATTATCGATAAGATGGAACTTCCGGGGGAAGTGACCATTCAGATTTCCGGTTCGTTCGAGGACCAGCAGGATTCGTTCCGTGATTTGGGAACACTGGGTATTCTGATTGTCATTCTTGTGTTCATCGTAATGGCAGCACAGTTTGAGTCACTGACTTATCCGTTCATTATCATGTTCTCTCTGCCGTTTGCATTTAGTGGAGTCTTGATGGCATTGTTCTTCACAGGCAGTACGTTGAGTGTAATGAGTTTGCTGGGAGGTATCATGTTGATTGGTATTGTGGTGAAGAATGGTATTGTGCTCATTGACTATATCACCCTCTGTCGAGAGCGGGGTATGGCAGTCATCAACTCTGTGGTGACATCCGGCAAGAGCCGTCTGCGTCCGGTATTGATGACGACAGCCACTACGGTTTTGGGTATGATCCCGATGGCTATCGGTGGCGGACAAGGTTCTGAAATGTGGAGTCCGATGGCGATTGCCGTTATCGGTGGTCTGACAATATCGACTATTCTTACTTTGATTCTGATTCCTACCTTGTACTGTGTATTTGCCGGAACCGGTATCAAGAACCGACGTCGTAAACTTCATCGTCAGCGCGAGTTGGATGTTTACTTCCAGGAACATAAAGACGAAATTATTAAGAAATAACAGAAAAGAAATATGAAATCAGTATTGATAACATTCGACCAGGCTTATTACGAACGGATTATGGCATTGCTCGACCGTCTGAACTGCCGTGGCTTTACATATTTGGAAAAGGTGCAGGGACGTGGTTCAAAGACAGGTGATCCGCACTTCGGCAGCCATGCCTGGCCTAGCATGTGCTCTGCTATCCTTACGGTAGTTGATGACAATAAAGTTGACCCGTTGCTGGATACACTGCACAAGATGGACTTGCAGACCGAACAGTTGGGCTTGCGTGCATTTGTATGGAACATTGAACGGACGATCTAGCGCTCGTACTGTGAATAAATAATCAGAAGGGAGAATCTATAAATAATGTAGATTCTCCCTTCTTTATTCTCTCTTTTGTCTATCTTTGTAGCCCGAAAACGTTTGGCACCGATGAGCTTGTGCTCCGGCACCGATGAAGACCTCCTCCGGCACCGATGAAGGGGTGGTTCGGCACCGGGTAAAAAACAAGAACGAAAAGGAGAGCCTATATCTATTTATAAGATGAAGATTATCAAAAACTACCTGAAATATTCGTTATGGTTTGTACTGACAGTGTTTGCAGCGCTGCTCGGACTTTATTGGCTTCCGGCTATAACAATCGACGGACACACGATGAGGCGTGTCGATATTTTAAGTGATCTTCGCTATCCGAAGCAAGAAGTGGCGGCAGCCGATTCTGACAGTATACCTTTACCTCCGGTTGTAAAGCCGGCTTTTGTTGATACATGTCGTGCAGGCATGACTTGTATTGAAGATTACGGTGACTCCACCCGTTGTGGTATGGCTTCTTTTTATGAAGCACTCGATCGTACTTCTTCTTCGAATCCGGAGGATGACGGACTGGTGCGTATAGCCGTTTTCGGTGATTCTTTCATAGAGGCGGATATATTCACGGCTGATTTGCGCGAAATGCTTCAGAAACGTTTTGGAGGTTGTGGTGTGGGATTTGTCACGATTACTTCGATGACGAGTGGCTATCGTCCTACTGTGCGCCATACCTTCGGGGGATGGTCCAGCCATGCGGTGACGGACAGCGTCTATTTCGATAAAAAGAAGCAAGGTATTTCCGGACATTACTTTATTCCCCGTGAAGGGGCATACGTCGAGTTGAGAGGACAAAGCAAATATGCTTCGCTTCTTGACACTTGCCAGCGAGCTTCGATTTTCTTCTACAATAAAGATTCCGTTTATCTTACTGCACGTGTGAACCGGGGAGAGAATAAGAACTACTCTTTGGCACCTTCCGGTGATTTGCAAAAGATTTCTGTAGAGGGGCGTATCGGCTCTGTACGGTGGACGGTAGATCGTGCCGACTCCACCCTTTTCTACGGATTGGCCATGGATGGAAAGAAAGGAATCATTCTCGATAACTTTTCTTTGCGCGGTAGTTCCGGCTTGTCATTGCGTGGTATTCCGCAACAAATGCTCCGTCAGTTTAACGAGCAACGTCCTTATGACCTGATTATTCTTGAATACGGATTGAACGTGGCTACCGAGCGTGGACGCAATTATGATAACTATCAGAAAGGGCTGCTTACTTCTATCGAGCATCTGAAGAACTGTTTTCCACAGGCGAGTATTTTGCTGTTAAGTGTCGGTGACCGTGATTATAAGACTGAAGACGGTGAACTTCGTACTATGCCGGGAGTCAAGAACCTGATTCGCTATCAGCAGAACATTGCTGCCGAGAGCGGCATTGCTTTTTGGAATATGTTCGAAGCGATGGGCGGCGAGGGCAGTATGGCGAATTTGGTACATGCCAAACCTTCGATGGCGAACTATGATTATACGCATATCAACTTTCGCGGAGGCAAGCATCTGGCCGGATTGCTTTATGAAACATTGATATACGGTAAGGAACAATATGACAGGAGGCGTGCTTATGAGTAAAAGTAGCCTGTTGCGTATCTTTATCTTAGTCTTTTCCGGAGTTTTCTCTTTTCTTCCGGAGGGAATGGCGCAAGACCGTATCCCTGCTTGTCCTCCATTGGGGAAGACCTTGAAGCACATAAAGCCTTTGCGGGAAATGAACTGGGCAAATGACACGATCCCGGTGCAGACATCTTTTCCCTCCGCTTTCCGCGAAACCGGCAGGAATGAGATTATCGACAGCATTGCTTTGTTGACACCCGTATTTGAACGGCTTCGTCAGGTGCGTGCCGGCCTTTCCGAAGATACGGTGCGTATTCTTCATATTGGTGACAGCCATATTCGGGGGCATATCTATCCGCAAACTACGGGAACGCTGCTGAAAGAAACGTTTGGGGCTGTCTCTTATACGGAT
>NZ_KV804289.1:122219-132051 GCF_001811315.1 Bacteroides sp. HMSC067B03
CTTATACGGATATGGGAGTGAACGGAGCCACTTGTCTGACGTTTACCCATCCGGGACGTATTGCGGATATTGTAGCCTTGAAGCCCGAATTGCTGATTCTCTCTTTTGGAACAAACGAGAGTCACAATCGCCGGTATAATGTCAATCTGCATTATAACCAGATGGACGAGTTTATCAAACTGTTGCGTGACAGCCTTCCCAATACCCCCATTCTCCTGACCACTCCTCCGGGTTCTTACGAAAGTTTCCGGCAGAGACGGCGGAAACGGACATACGCCATCAATCCCCGCACAGTTACAGCGGCAGAAACGATTCGTCGCTACGCTAAAGACCACCGCCTGCTCGTTTGGGATATGTACGATGTAGTAGGGGGCAAGCGACGTGCCTGCACCAACTGGACGGAAGCGAAACTGATGCGTCCCGATCATGTACATTATTTACCCGAAGGATACATCCTGCAGGGAAATTTATTATACCAGGCCTTTATCCAAGCTTATAACGATTATGTTTCCCATTGATATTGACTTCAGCCGTTTAAAAGATGTGCTTGCCTACGATCCGCAGGCACCGATGATATTCAGTAGTGGTATCTTCCTCTGGCTGTTTGCTGCCTTTATGGTAGTATATGCACTGTTGCAGCGTAAGTATACAGCCCGTATCCTGTTTGTAACGCTTTTCTCTTATTATTTCTATTATAAGAGTAGTGGTACATACTTTTTTCTGTTGGCTTTGGTCACGGTTTGCGACTTTCTGCTGGCGCAATGGATGGACCGTACCGAAGGGCGTTGGAAGCGTAAGGGGCTGGTAACGTTGAGTCTGGGAGTCAATCTGGGACTTCTTGCTTATTTTAAATACACTAATTTCCTGGGAGGGGTGATTGCCTCGCTGATGGGAGGAGAGTTTACCGCACTCGATATATTCTTGCCTGTGGGTATCTCATTCTTCACTTTCCAGTCATTGAGCTATACTATCGATGTTTACCGGAAAGACATCAAGCCTTTGACAAACATACTGGATTATGCGTTTTATGTATCTTTCTTCCCGCAGTTGGTGGCAGGGCCTATCGTACGCGCCCGTGACTTTATCCCGCAAATCAGGAAACCGCTTTTCGTCTCTCAGGAAATGTTCGGGCGAGGAATCTTCCTCATTCTTTCCGGCTTGTTCAAGAAAGCTATTATTTCCGATTATATCAGTGTCAATTTTGTAGAGCGTATCTTTGACAATCCCACCCTTTATTCCGGTGTTGAGAATCTGATGGGAGTATATGGTTATGCTTTGCAGATTTACTGTGACTTCTCCGGATATAGTGATATGGCTATCGGTATTGCTCTATTACTGGGCTTTCATTTCAATCTCAACTTTAATTCTCCTTATAAGTCTGCTTCTATCACCGAATTCTGGCGGCGGTGGCATATTTCATTGTCCAGCTGGTTGCGCGATTACCTGTACATCTCCTTGGGAGGAAACCGGAAAGGCAAGTTTCGCCAATATCTGAATCTGATTATTACCATGTTTTTGGGTGGACTGTGGCACGGTGCTTCCTGGAACTTTGTGCTTTGGGGGACCTTTCACGGCATCGCTTTGGCGTTGCATAAAATGTGGATGTCCATCACCGGTCGTAAGAAAGGAGAGCAAAGTCATGGCTGGCGTCGTGTATTCGGAGTCATTATCACTTTCCACTTTGTCTGTCTCTGCTGGATTTTCTTCCGTAATGCCGATTTTCAGAACTCGATGGACATGCTGAGGCAGATATTCACCACCTTCCGTCCGCAACTTTTCCCACAGTTGATTGAGGGTTACTGGCGTGTGTTTGCTTTGATGCTACTCGGCTTTTTACTCCATTTCACCCCGGATAGTTGGGAAAATGCTGCTTGTCGTGGAGTCATTCGTCTGCCGTTTTTAGGCAAAGCCCTGCTGATGGTAGCTTTGATCTATCTGGTTATCCAGATGAAGAGTTCGGAGATTCAGCCGTTTATTTATTTCCAGTTTTAAATGAATGAAGAATGATGAATGAAGAATTACTTTGCAGCGTGATAGCGCAGCCAATTCTTCATTCTTCATTCATCATTCTTCATTTCTATGCTTTCTGAACAAATCTCTATGCAATCTGTATTTTAGTCTATGGACAGGTGTGGTATTTTGCGCTAGCTTTGCCACGAACAGATAAATAGACATACTATGAGACATAGAATCCTCTTTTTCTTTTTGGCTTTTATTGGAATAAGCCAGTTCGTGACATCGTCCGATGTCCGTAATAAATATAATTTCAATTCAGACTGGTTGCTTTATGTGGGTGATACTCCGGAAGCAAAGCAAATACGTTTTTCTGATTCGGACTGGAAGAAAGTGACTTTGCCGCATGCTTTCAATGAAGATGAGGCTTTTCGCTTAAGTATTGATGAACTGACCGATACGATTATGTGGTATCGGAAGCATTTTCGTCTGCCGGGCGATAGTAAAAACAAGAAGGTCTTTGTAGAGTTCGAAGGAGTTCGTCAAGGGGCGGATTTTTATATTAATGGTCATCATATCGGTCTGCACGAAAATGGCGTGATGGCTGTCGGCTTCGACCTGACTCCTTACATTAAGTATGGACAGGAAAATGTAATAGCACTTCGCATCGACAATGACTGGAATTATAAAGAACGGGCAACAGGTACGAAATATCAGTGGAGCAATAAGAATTTTAATGCCAATTATGGAGGCATTCCGAAAAATGTATGGTTGCATGTCACCGACCGTCTGTATCAGACTTTACCTTTATATAGTAATCTCAAAACGACCGGAGTCTACGTCTATGCTGAAGATATTCGTGTGAAATCACAGAAAGCTGTCATTCATGCGGAGTCGGAAATCAAGAACGAATATAATCGTGATAAGCAAGTATCTTATCAAGTGGAACTGATAGACCGTGACGGGACATCCGTCAAGACATTCGGAGAAATACAAGCGGTGGTGAAACCGGGTGAAACAATCACACTGAAAGCGGCATCTGAGGTAGACAACCTGCATTTCTGGAGTTGGGGATATGGCTATTTGTATACGGTAAAGACAAGTCTGTGGGTAGATGGCAGGAAAGTAGACGAGGTCGCTACCCGTACCGGATTCCGTAAAACGCGTTTCGGTAAAGGAATGATCTGGCTGAATGATCGCGTTATTCAGATGAAGGGCTTTGCACAGCGGACGAGCAATGAATGGCCGGGAGTCGGGATGAGCGTGCCTGCCTGGTTGAGCGATTATAGCAATCATCTGATGGTAGAGGGCAATGCGAACCTTGTGCGCTGGATGCATGTCACTCCGTGGAAACAGGATATCGAGTCGTGTGACCGTGTAGGATTGATTCAGGCTATGCAGGCCGGTGATGCCGAGAAAGATTGTGAAGGACGTCAGTGGGAACAGCGTACAGAATTGATGCGTGACGCTATCATTTATAACCGCAATAATCCGAGTATCCTGTTTTATGAATGTGGCAATGAGTCTATCAGTCGTGAGCACATGATAGAAATGAAAGGAATCCGTGATCTGTATGATCCTCATGGCGGGCGTGCAATCGGTTCCCGCGAAATGCTGGATATCCGTGAAGCGGAATATGGCGGCGAAATGCTTTATATCAATAAAAGTGCGCATCATCCGATGTGGGCTATGGAGTATTGCCGTGACGAGGGGTTACGTAAATATTGGGATGACTATTCTTATCCTTATCACAAGGATGGAGAGGGCAGTAGTTCTTATAAATCTACTGTCACCAATAAGGTACAGAAGAAGGTGGATGCGCGTGTCTACAACCGTAATCAGGATTCCTTTACTGTCGAGAATATCATTCGCTGGTTCGATTATTGGCGGGAACGTCCGGGAACGGGAGATCGTGTCAGTTCGGGTGGTGTGAAGATTATCTTTTCCGATACCAATACGCATTACCGTGGAGTCGAAAATTATCGTCGTAGCGGGGTGACTGATGCCATGCGTATCCCTAAAGATCCTTTCTTTGCACATCAGGTGATGTGGGACGGCTGGGTAGATACGGAATGTCCCCGTATTTATATTGTCGGCCATTGGAACTATGATGATACGATAGTGAAACCTGTATATGTCGTATCGAGTGCCGATAAGGTAGAGTTGTTCCTGAATGGGAAATCGTTGGGGAATGGCGAACGGGGCTACCATTTCCTGTATACTTTCAGAGATATCGCTTTTGTGCCGGGCAAGTTGGAAGCTGTGGGATATGACGAAAACGGAAAAGAATGCTGCCGCACTCAATTGCAGACGGCAGGTAAGCCGGAACAAATCCGGTTGAGCCTGATTCAAAGTCCTGAAGGATGGAAAGCGGATGGTGCGGATATGGTATTGCTTCAGGTGGAAGTGATCGATAAAGAAGGGAACCGTTGTCCGCTGGCAAATGACTTGATCCACTTTGAGGTGGAAGGGCCTGCCGAATGGCGAGGCGGTATCGCACAAGGAGAAAATAATTATATTCTTTCAAAAGATTTGCCGGTAGAGTGTGGCATCAATCGTGCGTTGATCCGTTCGCTCACCACTGCCGGAACAGTTTGTATCACGGCGAAGGCTACCGGATTGAAACCGGCAGAAATTAGCTTCGCTTCTATGCCTGTTGAAGTAAAGAACGGTTTGAGCGATTATATCCCCGGTGATGAACTGGAAGGCAGGCTGACTCGTGGGGAGACTCCGCAAACTCCTTCATACAAGGTGTCAAAGGTCGATGTCGGCATTGTCTCTGCCATAGCAGGTGCCAATAGCGAGTGTGCGGTTAACAGCTTTGATGATAATGAACTGAGTGAATGGCGGAATGACGGGAAAGCGGGTACTGCATGGATAACCTATCAGTTGGAACGTGCCGCACGTGTGGATGAAGTCTGTCTGAAGTTGACCGGATGGCGTATGCGCAGCTATCCGCTGGAAATTTATGCGGGTAAAGAATTGATTTGGAGCGGAGATACAGACAAGAGTCTGGGATATGTCCACTTAGATGTGAAGCCTGTGTTGACGAATGAAATCACTATCCGGCTCAAGGGTACAAGTAAGGAAGGAGATGCTTTCGGGCAAATAGTAGAAGTAGCTGCCCCTGTTGCTAATGAACTGGATTTGTTTAAAGCAAAGGATGGCGATAAAACCGGGCACGAATTACGCATTGTAGAAATAGAATTCAAAGAGAATTTGTTGGAGTAAGTTTCTTTAGGGTTTGTTTCTTGAACTGTTGGAGGATGTATCTCTGTGTGAGACATACATTCTCCAATATTTTACGGTTATCTTGAAGAATGAAATTTAGAGTGAATAGAATAATCGTTATTGAAATATTTTCTTTTTCTTTGTAGAAAGAAAAATCATTGACTCTTATGGACAATTATCAACCGGCTACTGGTCGTTATGATCAGATGAAATATAAGTATTGTGGTAAAAGCGGATTGCAACTGCCTCTTATTTCTTTGGGATTATGGCACAACTTCGGTAGTGTTGATGACTTTGCCGTGGCAGCGGATATGATTAAGTATGCCTTTGATCACGGGATCACCCATTTTGATCTGGCAAACAACTACGGTCCTGTTCCGGGGAGTGCCGAAGCAAACTTCGGGCGAATTCTGAAGGAGAATTTTCACGGTTACCGGGATGAAATGATAATTTCCTCCAAGGCCGGGCATGATATGTGGGCGGGGCCTTATGGCGGAAACAGTTCCCGTAAGAACCTGATGGCAAGTATCGATAAGAGTCTCCGTCGTACGGGGCTGGAGTATTTTGATATTTTCTATAGCCATCGCTATGACGGAGTCACTCCGGTAGAAGAAACGATTCAGACCTTGATCGATATTGTCAGACAAGGAAAAGCACTGTATATCGGAATCTCTAAATATCCTCCTCGGCAAGCACGGTTTGCTTATGAAATGATGGCAAAAGCGGGTGTCCCCTGTCTTATCAGCCAGTATCGTTATAGTATGTTCGACCGTGCAGTTGAGGCTGAAAATCTTCCGCTGGCTGCCGAATATGGTTCCGGCTTTATAGCCTTTTCTCCTTTGGCACAAGGATTACTCACGGATAGGTATTTGAATGGTGTCCCCGAAGGTTCGCGTGCGGCACGTTCTTCTACTTTTCTCCAACGTTCGCAGGTGACACCTGAAAAAGTGGAGGTCGCCCGGCAATTGAATGAAATCGCCCGTCGTCGTGGGCAAACACTGGCAGAGATGGCATTGGCATGGGTGTTGAGAGACGAACGGATGACGTCGGTGATTGTAGGAGCTAGTTCAGTAAATCAACTGGCTGATAATTTGCAAGCTTTAAACCATCTGGAGTTTATTGCTGAAGAATTAAATGAGATAGAGCAAATACTTTCATCGTACAAATCTTACATAAAATAATATGTTCTGACATTCTTGAAGAGAAAAACAATAAATAGGGAAATATTTATCAATGCTCTCCGGTTTTGCGCTTAAAAAATATGCATAATAAACATCTTTTTAAATAGAATGATCATCCCTTTTAGCCGTTTAATCATAAATAGATATTTTGCGTAAAAACGCCAATAATAATTTTATATATATTTGTGACCTATATCTTAATAGATAAGAATATTAACTAAAATTATTGTGTATGAAAAAGTTTATAATGAGGTCCAGTTTTGCGCTGGTCATGTGTTGTCTGCTTTTTGCAGCGTGCAGTAAGGATGATAATACGGATGTAAACACCGCATCCGTCACTGGATATTGGGTTTGTTATTATCAGTGTTGGAGTGAGGATGGCGAAACATGGGAGAGTAACTATAATGGTGATGACTATTACATTAACTTCAGTAGTCACTTGGCAGATGGTAAGTATGAGGGGGATATAGACAGTGGTAGCGACCAACTTTTGGAACTGATGGGACATTACTCTTTTGCCTGGACTATATCTGGTAACAAAATCAAAGTTGCATTGAGTGATAGTTGGACTGAAGAATGGCAGGTCAAATCTCTCAAAGGTGATGAGATGACACTTCAATGGAAAGACGAAGAAGTTGACTATACAATTATTGCTAAATTCAAAAAACAACCTGAGTAGTTAATATGAATTTGGTTAATAATGGGAAGAAATAGAAAAAAATAGAGAAAGTATGATTGCATCGGTGTTCTTGCCATTCGTGCAAAGAGCATAAGACCAGATAGTTATTTGTTCTTGAGATGTGTATAGATAAAAATAGTATGATTCATGCAGGACGACTTATTGAACGCACACTTCACGACCAAGGGCGTACGGTCACTTGGTTCGCTGAACAATTGTGTTGTACACGTCCAAATGTCTATAAAATATTTCAGAAAGAAAATATTGACATTCATCTCCTTTGGCGTATCTCCTGTATTCTCGAACATGATTTTTTTCGTGACCTCTCTGATAGCATTGATGTTCGGGTTTCTTTGAGTGTCTCCAAATAGGACACAGTTTTGTATCGCTCTTGGAACTATGTTTTTCTCTACAAGTATACTCCTTTAGCATATCTTTGCGCTGTATTAACATATAATCACAAAAGAAAATGAAAAAGCTATTTCTAATTATCATGCTGGCTTTTGGTTGTGCAATCGGGACATATGCACAAAAGACTGTCTTCAAATTTCGTGATGCACAGGCACGTGCAGGAGATGCAGTGACTGAGGTTTGTGTAAAACCCACAGTTGTTGAGGTGAAAATACTCGAAGAAAAAGGGCGTATAAAGGATGAATGGACACTGAGCAAAGAAGAAGTGGAAGTTGCCATGAAAGGGGAACTTGATAATATCCGTGCATGGGGAACTTATTTGTCCACTATCAAGAATGACTGTGATGTGATCATGGGAGCTACTTTTAAGATAGAAGACGATGAAAAATCGGGAGGATATACGGTTACGGTCGTAGGTTATCCGGGAGTGTTCACAAACTGGCATACTGCTACGACAGAAGACTACGAATGGATACGCATTCAAAAACTTTCGGGTGCTGATGATAGAACGAAAATAGCCCCCGTTATAAAGAATAAGAATTAATAACTAAAAACATAGACAATAATGAAAAAAGTATTATCAATTGTTGCTGCGCTTTTGTTGTGCGTAGGAACACAGGCACAGATTGTATCATCCAGAAGCACAATCGTTAAGACTCAAAAGCAAGCTAGTAATACACAATGGTTCTTGCGTGCAGGCGTGAACATGATGAACCTTAGTGGTGACGGAATTGATGGAACAGATTCAAACATCGGTTATAATGCGACATTAGGCTATCAGAAGTCATTGGGTGGTGCAGGAGCTTATTGGGGAATGGAGTTCGCTCTTGGTTCTCGTGGATTTAAAGTTGACGACATGAAATGTATCGCACACAATGTTCAATATTCACCGTTTACTTTCGGATGGAAAATCGGAGTAGCAGATAATATTAGTATTGATCCACACTTAGGAGTTTTTGCAAGTTATGACTATACCAGCAAAATGAAAGAAGATGGAGAAAGCATTAGCTGGGGAGATTTTGCTGATGCTCTTGAAGTAGATTATAATCATTTCGATGCAGGTATGAATATTGGTGTAGGCGTATGGTACGACCGTTTCAATCTGGATCTTACTTATCAGCGTGGATTCATTGATGTATTTACCGATGCTGATGGCATTAAGACTAGCAACTTTATGATTCGTCTGGGTATCGCTTTTTAATTGAAACAACCTTTTTAAGCATATAAATTTCAGCATTCACGTCTTTTCTATAAAAAGAAAAGAAAGTGAATGCTGTTTTCTTAAAATAACAGAATATGATAACAAGACTGAGACTTTTGGCAATTGTATTTTTATTGGGTGGGATATTACCCTCTTTGATTGCACAAACTTTTACAGAACAAAAGAAAACTTATCCGGTCAGTGCAGATGGTAGTAAATATGTAGTCAATGGATTCATTCCTTTCAGTCCGATGAGTGATGAAAATATTTATGCCAATGCTCTGTTATGGACTATCAAAAACGTCTGTTCCGTACAGCGTGAGGGAATAACGGAAGTAAGCGTTCCTGCCAAGAGTTTTAGTTGCAACCTGGTGCTTACTTCTCAAGCGGATGCAAAACAAAAGAATACATATTATTGTACAGCTCAGTTTCAGGTAAAAGACGGAAAATTGGTTTACTATCTTTCCAATATTCAGATAGAATCATTGGTTGTTGTAATGAAGAAATTGACTCCGATGGAAAAACTACAGCCGGAGAAGAGGACTTCTCATAAGGAAACAATGGATGATTTTGTGCATATAGAATCGCAAATGCTGAATAAGATGTTTGACTTTGTTAGTACTAACCAACTTTCTCCTATCAGCCACTGGAATGAGATAAGCATCGGAAAACCGGTAAAGGGCATGACAGAAGATGAATGTTTGCTGGCTTTTGGTAAACCACAGACAGTTTCAGAATCAAATGGAGAGGTGCAGTGGATGTATTCTAGTTCTTTTTATCTTTTTTTCAAGAATGGACATGTAGAAACAATCATAAAGTAAAATTGATACTCCTTTCCGGCTCTCGCATTCTTTTGTTTGTAAAGAGGGGGGAAGGAGTTTCTTTTAGAATTGTGATTTTTACTCTGTGAAATCTCACTTTTGTTTATTCCGTAATAATTCGAAATAGCTACATAGACCCGTTATCTGGAATTAGATATATACCTAATTCTTTTGGACTGTCTCATTTATAACTTGAATTCAGCGAAAGATGAGTTTTTTCATCTTCTTCTCTCTAAAATTATATTTCTACACGATATTCTCAATCAACTGTCTCATTTATGACTTGAACTTAGGATTTCTCTCCAAGTGAATTTAGTATATGTTTTGCTCCCATGCTCTCACTTTTTGCTTGTAT
>NZ_KV804290.1:0-1489 GCF_001811315.1 Bacteroides sp. HMSC067B03
GTCCTGTAAGCAGGAATACAGAATCAGACCAAAGATAAGTAGTACGACAAGGTAACAAACAGATCGTTTGATTCTTTTTGTTTTCATGTTCTTAGATTTTAGTGAATACTTATTTTAGCTGATTTTCAAAAATCCTCCGTAATTCTCTATGCGCCTCATAGGTTTCAAAACCGTATACTTTTACTTTTTTGATAAGGTGCCTCATTGGCGCAGTTTCTTTTATTTCACTTCATGCCTCCAGCCTAAAAATATGTAATTATATTTGGCGCCTTCCTTTGTAGGTGTAAACCAGATATTTTTTTTCAATTCTGCCTCTATATTGTGATATACAGAAACAGGAATTGTTGCATAAGGACCAAAAGATACAAATTGATATTCTACTTCTGCAATTTTACCATCATCTGGATTGATATATAAAATAATCGTCAACGCTTTACCTTTGACCCTCTGTTTCTCTATACTTGAGAAAGCATTATTAATGATGGAAAAACATTTAGGTTTAGTCCATGTTTCTCTTTTAATATGCTCTTCATTTTCTTCGGCTATAGTTATCGTTTTACCTGTGCTCTTATTGATTTGATCTGCATAAGTAAACTTATTTTCCTTGTTGTAAAGTCTTACGAATTTGGCTTTGTCAATTACATCACATTGATAAGTGTAACTTTCTTCATGGAATGTTTTAGTTTTGTCATAATTTGAAACTTGAGCATAGACTTCTATTATTATAAACACAAGCCCAATAAATATAATCATCCTTTTCATACTAGCAATTTTTAGTAATTTCTCTAAGATTTGCAAAATTAGATTGAATATCCCGATTGCTGTCATATTTATAATCTTTGTATTCAATAGTTCTTTTAAAAGCCTCAACAACGTTAAATTCAACGAATGAATTAACAAGCTCTTGGTCCATTCCTTCCTGCAAATTACCTTTGTCATCTAGATAATCATTCAAGGTCATTACTGCAAGATGACGTCTGCTTTTTTTCACTTCAACAGCTTGCCTCCACTCACAGACATCATATTCCAGAGAGCCCTTTAAATAAAGGTATTGTGCATAATGTGCTTCTATATCAAGATTCATTCTTGCATTAACAAATGATGTATAATTCTTTTCATTTTGGTATTGATAGGCATGTAGCATTTCATGAAATAGTTCATTGCTATCCATATTCTTGTTTAATTTGAGCGTTCGAGTACTGGGGTCATATATTGCTTCCTTTTCTTCCACAAATCGGAAGGATATAAAATTTCCATTTAGTGCAGCACTGTTACACAATTTTTTATACAAAGCTCCTCCCATACAATCATCAGTCAGTTCATCTAACATATCCTCTAATTTCTTCCATTCTTCGTCAGACATTTTAAGATTTGTGAATAATTTCTTAGCTTTAGGTATTATCGGGTCTGGCGCATAACCTCCACCACTACCTCCACCGGTATTTTCATTAGGCCCCCATTGCCCGCCAATATTACTATCTTCTTCATA
>NZ_KV804291.1:0-7583 GCF_001811315.1 Bacteroides sp. HMSC067B03
TGTGCCAACGTAGTGACACAACCGTGCCAACACGGTGGCACAACTGTGCCAAGCCTTTGGCACAACCATTTCCAATAGAAGAAACAACAGTTCCAAGCGAGGAAACAACAATTCCATAAACACGAAACAACAGCTTTCCACAGATGAGCAAGCAAAACATCCATCCTGTAATTTATCCCCCCTCAAGGTTTACGAGAATAAGAGAAATCATTGATGCATCCTATCAGAATTGAAAAAAGAGGCTGACAATAAAACGCCTGTTTTTCTACTGTCAGCCTTATTATCAGGTCTTATTGTCATGAGATAAACGGCTATTTTATAGCGGTTTAAATGCTAAAAGCTGACAGATGACAATAGAACCTACTTAATTTTCTAATGTATATATCTCCCAATAGTAATAGAATTGAAATTCATCTTCGTATAGAGAAAGGGATAATCCAGACAATAGTCCACCAAATAACCTGATATTCAAAGCTATAGATAAGAACTGAATACAATCAAGATTCAGATATGAAATACTTCAACTAAGTTCTGGTAGAACTTAGCACATTAAACAGTCAATTTATCCGTCCACTTTCACATGAATGTATCCAGTTCGACCAATAGACTCACTATTTTTTAAATTAAAAACCAACAATTCGGTTGCAAATATAGTAATTAGTTCGAAAAAGCCATGCAATTCATCGATATTATTTCAAAATTAAATTATAATCAAGTTTCTTATTTATTCCCACGACATCAAATAATGGGTAGAAACAGAGTGTACATATAACAAAAGAAAGCTTCAAAAACAAAAGCTATACATTCTATTTATCAGCATAATAAGCTTTTCATTCCCCTATATTTTATCATATTTAAGTTCTACCAGAACTAAGACAAAGGATTTATTATTTTTTTGACTTTAAATCAGCACAGTTCAGCACACAGAAAAAAAAATGTTTTAACTTCAAATTTCAATGCCTATGAGAAAGAGATAAGTATTTCAATTCCAAGAGTACCCACAGGTACTTCTATTCGTTTTTACCCTTTTTACCTTTAATAAAACTAATATTAATTTATGAAAAAATGCTTTGAATTAACACCATGTCTGCTGGCATTCTTATGCATTACCAGCTGTGTAGAAGATGTTGATAACGAACGCTCCAAAGGAATGTTCTCAGCATCACAAAGTGGATTCACCACCATTGAAGTTTATGATTTAGGCCCCCTCAACAAGATCGATTTATCCATTGCCAAGGCAGGATTGGAGGATGCCGGAGGAACAGTCACTTTTTCGGTAGAACAATCTTTGTTAGATTCTCTGAACAATGCAGACGGAACTGCCTATCAACTGCTACCTTCCGAATGCTATACGATTGAAAACGCAACTTATGACGTAACCTCCGGCGGAGACAGGCGCGTAACAGGAGGCAGCCTAGTCTACGATCCTCACAAAATCTACAACCTTTGCGGTTTCGATGAGCTTAAATATGTGCTTCCATTACAGGTATCTTCTACAGGAACTCCCATGAATTCGGACCGGACAGCAGTGCTCTATGGATTCATAGTTAAAGAAGCCATTGTCAGACTCGCATCTACCGGAGGAGACTTCGTCGTAGAAGGAGGAGCAACTACTTCACCTATGAATCTGAACACAGAAATAAGTTTTGAGAATGAATGGGACCTGACTACCACATTTGCCGCCAAAGGAGCGGACTATGTAGATCATTACAATTCAGCAAATTCGACCTATTATATACCATTGCCCTCCGACTTTTACACTCTTCCTGACGTCACCATCGCCAAGGGGAAAGCAACGGGAGGCTCCGTCATCAGCCTGCTGAGTGAAACACTTCCCCCCGGAAATTATCTTCTTCCGGTTTCACTCAGCGGACTCAGCGGACAAGGAGATGCCAGCATCAACATAGACAAGCAAACGGTAGCCAACTATTTTGTAATCAAACAAGGTAGTCCCATCAACAGAGATCACTGGACAGTTACCGCCAACACGGAGGAAAAGACAGGAGAAACCTCAGCTGCTTACCCTCACAACGGTCAGACGGTGTCGTTGATTGACGGAGAAGTTAACACTTTCTGGCATAGCCAATGGCAGGGAGGCGAAGTAGCACCACCGTATGAAATCATACTCGACATGGGTAAAGAGAACAGTGTCAGCCAATTAGGACTCATTGCCAGACAAAACGCACTGACCTCAATGAATCTTGAAATTTATGCAGGAAATGACGGCGAAACATGGAACCTAATTGGAAAATACTTTTTTGACGGCAGTATAAAAACAGAGCAAATGGTCCCTGTAAAAGCATGCGACGCACGCTGGCTCCGGATCTACATTCCAAGTCTGGGCAGCGGTTCATCCGTAGGACACCTGGCAGAACTATATGTATACGGCACGGACAAGTAACCTTAATTATTTTCTAATTCTTACTTAAAAGAAACATTTATGAATAAGATATTAAAAGTAACGTGTTTCATCCTGTTTGCCTTATTAGCAGGAATAAACACAATTTATGCACAAGGACAAAGTCCGACAGGGCTTGTAGTCGATGAAAACGGACAGCCGATGATCGGGGTGCAGATAAAAATCGAAGGAACCACGGTCGGCGCCATCACCGATGTAGACGGTAACTTCACCATCAAAGCCACAAAAGGCAATATACTTATTTTCTCTTATGTGGGCTACGAACAACAAAAAATCACTTATAAGGGAGAAAAGGTACTGGCAATCAAGATGCTTCCAAGTACGGAAATGCTGGAAGATGTGGTTGTCATCGGTTACGGCAAACAAAAGAAGAACAGTGTAGTCAGTTCTATCAACGCTATCGGACCCAAAGAACTGTCGGTTTCTTCCAGCCGTAATATGACTAATAATTTGGCAGGACAGGTGCCGGGACTGATCGCAGTACAGCGTTCCGGTGAACCAGGATACGACAACGCCGACTTTTGGATTCGCGGACAGAGTTCTTTCAAAGGAGGTACGAATCCGCTTGTATTGGTCGATGGTGTTCCCCGGCAAATGCAGGATATCGAAGCAGATGAAATCGAATCTTTTACTTTGCTGAAAGATGCTGCCGCCACAGCCGTATACGGAGCCGAAGGTGCAAACGGAGTCATCCTGATCACTTCCAAACGAGGAAATTCGCAGAAACCCAAAATCTCGTTCCGTGCCGAAGGTACGATTCTGGAACCGACACGCCTGCCGACATTCATGAACTCCGTAGAGACTTTGAACCTGTACAACGAAGCATTGAACAACGAGGGGACCGCCAGCATCCGTACAGACGAGGAGATTGCCAAATATGGTCCCGGAGCCGACCGTGATATATATCCGGATACCGACTGGTTGGGTACGATGCTGAGAAACCATACTTATAATATGCGGTATACCCTGAATGTAAGAGGAGGAACTGAACGCGCCCGTTATTTCGTATCCGGCGCCTTCTATCAGGAAAATGGTATATTCAAGGATTTCGGTAATGATTATGACAACAACATCGGACTGAAACGCTACAATTTGCGCAGCAACATCGACTTTGACGCAACTAAAACGACAACTGTAAAAGTAGACCTCAGCGGACAATACCTGCAGACCAACTATCCGGGCACAGGAACCAGCACTATTTTTACTACCATGTGCCGTACTCCGTCTTATATCATGCCGGCTGTGTATTCCGACGGTACCATCGCCGGACATCCCCGCCCATCCGGCAACCGCTCCAACCCGTACAACCTGCTTGTTAATTCGGGATATGCCAAAGAGTGGAGAACTTCTATCCAGTCGAAAGTGGAGATAGACCAGAAACTGGACTTCCTGACCAAAGGCTTAACATGGAAAGGACTGATCAGCTTTGACGCAGACATGTCGTACATCGCCAAACGTACCAAAACACCGACACAATATCTGGCAACGGGGCGCGATGAAAATGGAAGTCTGCTATATAAGACTGTAGTAGAGGGCAGCGATGTATTATCGGAAAATCTGAGCAACAGTTCAAGCAAACGAATTTATTTCGAAACGGCTATCAACTACAACCGTACTTTTGCCGAAAAACATGACGTAGGCGCTATGTTCCTGTATATGCAGAAAGAAACACAATACCACAACAATGCCCTGCCCTATAGAAAACAAGGGTTGGTAGGCCGTGTGACTTATGGATATGACGGACGTTATTTCATAGAAGGAAACTTCGGTTACACCGGTTCCGAAACCTTCGCAAAAGGCTATCGTTTCGGATTTTTCCCTGCAATGGGTCTGGCATGGTACATCAGCAACGAGCACTATTACCCGGACGTATTAAAAAAGGTAGTAAACAAACTGAAATTAAGATTCTCTGTCGGTCGTACCGGTAATGACGATACAGGCGGTAACCGGTTCTTATATCGTGGAACCATGAAGCAGGATAACAGCGGCTACAATCTCGGATTCAGCAACAGTGGCGCAATGGGTGGAGTAGGCAACGGAATCACCGAAGCCCAGTTCGAATCACCCTTCCTCTCGTGGGAAATCGAAGACAAACGAAACTTCGGTATCGATTTAGGCTTGTTCGACAACCGCATCGACCTGCAAGTAGACTATTTCAACAACCAACGCAAGGCGATTCTGCTGCAACGTAATACAGTTTCTAACGTAACAGGATTCCAGCAGATGCCGTGGCAAAACTTCGGTATTGTTAAAAACCAGGGTGTGGACGCAAGTCTGAATCTTAATTATAAGGTAGGGGAAGTAAATCTGAGCGCACGCGGCAACTTCACATTTGCGCGCAACGAAATTCGCGAATACGACCAAGTACCGCAAGTCTATCCGTGGCTTGAAAAGAAAGGCACACGCCTCAACTCATGGAAACTGTACATCGCCGACGGACTTTATACGGCTGACGACTTTAACATCACAGGGGAAGGTCTGAACCGCCAGTACGAACTGAAGCCGGGAGTCGTATCCGGTTTGTCGAGCGGAGTCCGCCCGGGTGATATCAAATACAAAGATCTGAACGGAGACGGCAAAATCGACAGCAACGACCAGATGGAGGATGTAGGAAATCCTTCGGTACCGGAAATTGTATACGGCTTCGGACTCAACGCCGAATGGAGAGGATTCTATGCAGGTATCTTCTTCCAGGGTTCCGGAAATACATCAACTGTATTAGGAGCCAGTTCCAACGGAGCATTCTTCCCTTTCCAATGGGGAGTAGAAGAATCTGCCGTACGCTCCGAAGTGGCTAACAGATGGACAGAACAGAACCCAAGCCAAAATGTAATGTTCCCCCGCATGCATTCTAACAATTTCGACAATAACACAGTTGCCAGCACATGGTGGTTGCGTGATGCCAGCTTCCTGCGCCTGAAAAACGTCGAAATCGGATACAATTTCAAGGAGAAGACACTGAAGAAGATCGGCATACAGGCCTTGCGCGTTTATCTGCAAGGAAACAACCTCTGTGTATGGGACGATATCAAGATGTGGGACCCGGAACTTGGAAACACCAACGGCGGTTTCTCATATCCTCTAAGCCGTACTTTCACATTCGGTCTCGACTTTACTTTCTAATAATCTATATAACACATTATATATATGAAGACATTGAAGAAATTATCAATCATACTGGCCGCAGGACTAAGCACGATCTTCTTTTCAGGTTGCAGCGACTATCTGGACGTATCGGATGACCTGGCGGCAGAACTGAGCATGGAAGAAGTATTCAACAACACCGGTTATGCCCGACGCTTCCACCGTTACATATACTCCGGAATTCCGGATGTGTCAAACATCATCATTACCGGTTCTTACGCAGCCCTGACCGGGCTCGACAATCCTTGGCCTGCTGTTTCCGACGAATTGAAAAGCGCGCAAAACAACGTTAAGACAATTCCCGTAGTAGGTTATCATGCCGGTTCGGCTGATTTATCCCGATGGAGCCTGTACAAACAAATCCGTCAAGCAAACGAATTCTTAGCATACTCGCATACCATCCCCCAGCAAGGTGATGTAACGGATTACATTGACGAATCCGAACTGGCACGATTGAAAAATGAGGCCCGTTTCCTACGTGCCTACTACCACTATCTGCTATTCGAATTGTACGGCCCCATTCCCATTATGACGGAAATATCAGACCCGTCGGCAAGTGATCTGGACTACTACCGGAACTCAGTGGATGAAGTAGTAGCGTTCATCGATTCCGAATTAAATGAATGCTACAATGAACTACCGGAGAAAGAAGTGAATGACGACGGCACTCCTAACGAGAACCGAAGCGCAGCACCTACCAAAGGAGCAGCATTGGCCATTTTGGCTAAACTTCACGTTTACGCCGCAAGTCCCTTGCTGAACGGAGGCTATTCCGAAGCAGTCGCCCTGAGAGATAATCAGGACAAACAACTGTTCCCGGCAAAAGACGACGGAAAATGGCAGACTGCCTTAAACGCCTTACAACGCTTTATCGATTATGCAAAAACTCACTATTATTTGTATAAAGAAAAAGATAAAGACGGCGAACTGAATCCGGAAGAATCTTTGTACCAACTCTTCCAGGTGAGTCTGAACAACCCGGAAGCTATCTGGCAAACCAGCAAGAATTCATGGGGAGATGTTGGCGGAGAAGGAAGAGAACGCAGGTGTACCCCACGTGCGATTTATAGCGGATTTGGCTGTGTAGGTGTTTTACAAGAAGCCATAGACGACTTCCTGATGAGTGATGGCAAAAGCATTCACGAATCCGATCTTTATACCGAAGAAGGCATCGGTGAAGACGGTATCCCCAACATGTACAAGAATCGTGAACCACGCTTCTATCAGGATATCACCTATTCCGGCAAAACATGGCAGAAAACAACCAAACAGATTTATTTCTACAAAGGTAGCGGAGACGACAACTCCAAAGCGGATATGAGCTATTCCGGCTATCTGCTTTATAAGGGAATGAACCGTGACCTTTTAAATCAAGGCAGCAATGCCAAGTCAAAGTTCAGAGCAGGCATGCTGTTCCGTCTGGCCGATTTCTATTTGCTGTATGCCGAAGCATTGAACCATGTAAATCCTGCGGACGAACGTATCATCGCACACATTGACAGCGTCCGTTATCGGGCAGGTATTCCTCTGCTGAAAGATATCAAACCGGAAATAAAGGGAAACCAGACATTGCAGGAAGAAGCTATCCGCAAGGAACGCCGCATTGAGCTGTTTGCCGAAGGACAACGCTACTTTGACGTACGCCGCTGGATGTGTGCCGACGAAGAAGGATACAAACAAGGTGGGCCGGTACATGGAATGAACATGAATGCTGATAACCTGGAAGGGTTCATGGAACGTACCCCATTCGAAACCCGCATCTTCGAAAGACGTATGTACCTCTATCCTATCCCGCTAAATGAGATTCAAAAATCAAGTAAACTTGTTCAAAATCCGGGATGGTAACCCCCTACGTCATAACACAGACACAATAGGTATCTCATCATAGATGCAAACAAACATCACCTGAACGGTGCAAACGTAAAAAAGAGTTTTCCATTGATTTTGGAAAACTCTTTTTTTACGTCCATCTTCAGAGAGAACAACAAAAAGGGGCTGTGTCAAAACTAAGGCACATCCC
>NZ_KV804292.1:0-441 GCF_001811315.1 Bacteroides sp. HMSC067B03
GCGACCAAACGGCAGCCTCTCTCAATGGAGTGTTACGTCGTTCGGATTCGGAAGAAATTTTGCAGGGTTCGGAAAACGGTTGTGTGCTTATTCTAAAAAAAGTTTATGGTGTGGCGCTCGTCGGGACGGGTGGTCCCGCCCCTTGCCGCTGGGCGCTCCCCGACCGATGATTTTTAAGTGACTGATTTTGTGCTGTTTTGGGGGTATATTAAGAATAGAAGAAATAGAATAAGTTAAGTACTTGATACACAATATAGGGCATTTTCCATATTGGAAATTCTCATTTTCCAATCTAGAAAATACTGATTTCCTAATATAATACTAAACAGGAAAATAATATTTCCCTTAATATTGTTTTTATGGAAAATAATAGTTTACTTTGTGGAGAATAATATTTCCCAAAAACACATCAAAATGGAAAATAAAAAAGCAGTTAAGTTA
>NZ_KV804293.1:0-19457 GCF_001811315.1 Bacteroides sp. HMSC067B03
TTGAAGAAAAACACGGCATCGCCGAGACGCTTACCAAATAGTTCCATTTCTTACTATCTCTCATTCATATTTCAATTATCTCTCATCAATCTTAGAATCAGCAATCCATTACCCTACAATAAGCCTTACAGAACATAAAATCCACCACTGTTTTTCATATAACATATAGTATGTTTGTATGTGTATCACCTATTCATACTGCATATTTGAAGGAATGTTAACAGCGTTCCATCCGGATGAACAGGTCTCATCACTCTAGTGAAACGTTCTCACCACCTGGATGAAGAGATCTTCTCACCCGGGTGGAACGATGAAGATAAAAGGTAAAAAAGACACAAATACAGGCAATGTATCATAGAAAAGACAGCCGGACAACATACAAACAACTGCCAAATAGCAACAAATACAGTATAGATAAAGATATATATTCGCATAGTTTGGACTGAATACTCCAAGAGCTTACATCTTAATTGGATAATAGAGACAAAAAAGTTCAGAGAATGCAATGATATTAATATATAATTGATAATTTTGTAGACTAAATATATTACTTGAAAAACATATAATCTGATATTACTACTATGAAACGGAATCTTAGATACACGGCATTATTACTCTTTATGTTATCTACAGTTTATGCCTCCGCCCAGTCTCTACGAAAACTGATGGAAATGCCTCCCCGTATTATTGAATCGAAATGGGAACAAACTTCAGACGGAGGAACGGAATTAAACTATTACAACGAAGACTTGTGCAGCTATTATCTATTCCGCGAAAATGACCGTTCGTACAATTTGAATCCCGGAAAGAACACGGTATTCAGAATAGAAAAAGGCTCTAATGCCAGCAATCCATTTATAGGTTCAAGCAGATATATGTTCTTCCGCGGACAATTCCCCAAAGATTTTCAGATCAGCACTCCCTATGCACTCCCTGTTAAGGCCGGCGAAGAAACCCAATGGCAAATCGCCCTTCAGGAATCTGCCAAAACAATGATATTCCGAATTCAGGAAGGAGACACCGTCTATGCAACCCGCAGAGGCGTCGCCTGTGTGACAGCACTGCCACAGCAATTGCTGATATACCACCCCGACCACACTTTTGCCGCTTACCTCATGATGCATCAAAACTTCATCCATGCGGGTGAAGAAGTCATGACCGGACAACCCATTGGGATAGCCGGAGTACTCGGAGTATCCGTCTCTTATTTTTTTCTTGATAACAATAAGTTTAATTCAAACGGCCCGTTGGGGTATCCATATTCCCATTTTACCCCTGTATTCCGTACGGACAAGGGAGATGTAAAACTAGAAGAGAAAGCAGTCTATAAATCAGCTATAGATGACGAGTTGATTATGCTCGAAATGACCAAACGGGAGAAAAAGAAATTTCAGAAGCAGAAATATTCAAAATAGAGGGAAACAATATGCGTACATTTTATCTGATCCTGTCTTTTGTCTGCCTTTGCGATCTGCTTCATGCACAAACCGTACGAATCGCCTATGAAGGTGACCCGCTTACGGACAAAGAGCGCCAGAAAATTGAACTGACCCTTCAATATGAGGTCGAATTCTACTCACAATTCGGACTTCCCGATACGCTTAACCTTAAATTAACTGTATTCAATAAAAGAGAAGACGCTCTGGTTTATCTCAATAAATTCAATATACATCCCCCTAAAAGCACAAACGGTATATACATCTCCAGATTACAGAAAGCCATCATATTGAGCAGGGAGAAAGAATACCAACAAGGTCTCGGTGTCATCTATCACGAACTGAGCCACCACCTCACCTTACAAATTACGGCAGGGCGCCCTCCAATTTGGCTCAACGAGGGACTTGCTGAATACTTTGAGCACTGTAAAGTCAATAAAAAAGGACTCCAACATACATTTACCGAATACGAAAAAGGAAGAATCCGCACCATATATATGCTGGGGGACATTGATTTACCTACCTTCATCAACAGCCGCCAAAACGAATTCATGAAGCAACAAAGAACCGATGAACAATATGCTTATATCCTCTCCCATGCGCTTGTCACTTTCTGGATTGAGAAAGCTCCCCGGCAGATATTCCGTGATTTCGTACTTTCCCTACAAAACAAAGACGACTCATCCACTGTTTCTGAACGGATAGAGCAGATTTACACCGGAGGGTTCAAACAATTTGAAAAAGATTTTGAAGCCTTTTGCAAATAGTTTTATCTTTTTTCTATCTTTGCACCGGCTATGGGATTAGCCTTTAACCGCCCTTTGGAGCTGATGATCCCTACAATTTGAATGTATAACTCTTAAATTGTCAGCTTATGCTCAAAACTCTATTATTTATTGGAATGGGAAGTTTTACCGGAGGTGTACTACGCTATCTCATCTCACGCTACGTTCAGAATTTCCTGATTCCTTCCTTCCCTTTGGGAACGTTTCTGGTCAACATACTCGGTTGTTTTGCCATCGGTCTGTTTTATGGACTCTTCGAACGGGGAAATCTGATGAGCCCCAATCTGAGAATGTTTCTCACGGTAGGATTCTGTGGAGGATTCACCACCTTTTCAACGTTCATGAATGAGAACTTTCTGTTAATTAAAGATGACAATTTCTTCTACCTCTCTCTCTATGTAGGCCTCAGCTTATTTGTAGGATTCATTATGTTGTACTTGGGACATTCATTGATAAAATTATTCTGAAATGTAATATGATAAAAAGAAATGCAGCCAAACCTGTCCGTGTAGTTCCTCCCATGATGGAGGAACAGGAAACCAGTACAAGCACATTGCAAGAATTGCTTGAAAAAGAAGAAACAGTCTCAAACCTTATATTCTGCAAAGGAAAAGAAGAAGGAATCAGCAAATCTTACAAGAGTTTCAAGAATTGCACATTCCGGAATCAGACATTCAGCGAATGTAAGTTCCGTTCTTCCCAACTGACAGATGTACGGTTTGAAAACTGCGACCTGTCCAATATATCTTTTGCCGAAAGTTCTCTTTACCGGGTAGAATTTATTTCTTGCAAATTATTGGGAACCAATCTCTCTGAGACGACTATGAATCATGTTTTGCTGCATGACTGCAACGCCGCTTACATCAATCTGGCAATGAGCAAAATGAATCAGGTACGCTTCTCGCACTGCCATCTCCGAAACGGCAGTTTCAATGATTGCCGTTTCTCTTCCGTCGCCTTCGAAAGCTGCGATCTGGTAGAAGCCGATTTTTCTCACGCTCCGCTTCGGGGAATCGATCTTCGCACTTCGCGTATTGGCGGGATAACACTCAATATCAGCGATCTGAAAGGAGCTGTCATTACTTCTTTGCAGGCTATGGATTTGCTTCCATTGTTGGGAGTTATTATCGAGGATTAGAATTTCACAAATTTCATCTATCCACATTCAAACAAAAAGCATCGTCACATTGTTATTTTATAAGACCGGACTAATGACATCTAGGGAATATGATTCGAAAGAATACCTATTTATAGTGATTTCCCACTCCCCGTCAAGTCCGTACTTTTGCAAAAATATTATTCAAAACAATAGAAACGATGAAAATAGAAAAAATTGTAGCTCGAGAAATTCTCGATTCAAGAGGTAATCCCACAGTAGAAGTTGACGTAGTATTGGAATCTGGTATCATGGGACGCGCATCTGTTCCGTCAGGTGCTTCCACAGGTGAACATGAAGCACTGGAACTTCGTGATGGCGACAAGCAACGTTACGGTGGTAAAGGCGTACAAAAGGCGGTTGATAATGTAAATAAAATCATCGCTCCGAAACTGGTCGGTATGTCTTCTCTCAACCAAAGAGCAATCGACTACGCAATGCTGGCACTGGACGGCACTAAGACTAAGGCTAACTTAGGCGCTAATGCCATTCTTGGTGTGTCTCTCGCTGTAGCGAAAGCAGCAGCTAACTATCTTGACCTCCCACTCTACCGCTATATCGGCGGAACAAATACTTATGTAATGCCTGTACCGATGATGAATATCATCAATGGCGGTTCACATAGTGACGCTCCTATCGCATTCCAGGAATTCATGATTCGTCCGGTAGGTGCACCCTCATTCAGAGAAGGTTTGAGAATGGGTGCCGAAGTATTCCACGCATTGAAGAAGGTACTGAAAGACCGCGGTCTCAGCACTGCCGTAGGTGATGAAGGTGGTTTCGCTCCTAATCTGGAAGGTACAGAAGATGCTCTGAACTCTATCATCGCAGCCATCAAAGCTGCCGGATACGAACCGGGCAAAGACGTAATGATCGGTATGGACTGCGCTTCTTCCGAATTCTATCATGATGGTATCTATGACTATACCAAGTTTGAAGGTGAAAAGGGTAAAAAACGCACTGCTGAAGAACAAATCAATTATCTGGAAGAACTGATCAACAAATTCCCGATTGACTCTATCGAAGACGGTATGAGCGAAAACGACTGGGAAGGCTGGAAAAAACTGACTGAACGTATCGGCGACCGTTGTCAGCTAGTAGGTGATGACTTGTTCGTAACAAACGTCGACTTCCTCGCAATGGGTATCGAAAAAGGTTGTGCAAACTCTATCCTGATTAAAGTAAATCAGATTGGTTCACTGACAGAAACACTGAATGCTATCGAAATGGCTCACCGTCATGGATATACGACTGTTACTTCTCATCGCTCCGGCGAAACAGAGGATGCTACTATTGCGGACATCGCGGTAGCTACCAACAGCGGACAGATCAAAACCGGCTCATTAAGCCGTTCAGATCGTATGGCTAAATACAACCAACTGCTCCGTATCGAAGAAGAACTTGGCGACTTAGCTGTATACGGATACAAGAGAATCAAATAACTTTTATTTTCTTTTTTAGATATCTTTCCCCGGGCAATGCGTTGTCCGGGGATTTTTTTTATATATTTGATGTTTTACAAACGACCTGAAGCATTTGGTTACGTATCATATAGTAAACAGGAATAAATAATGATGAATCAGGAAAAAATACAGGAACTGGTAAACCGGAGTCAGCAGAATGACAAAAGGGCATTCGCTCTATTGGTTTCGGAATTCCAGCCACTAGTGTTCCGACTCGCTTTCCGGTTACTTTGTGATGAAGATGAAGCCAGAGATATAACACAGGAAACGTTTGTAAAAGTATGGTTATCCCTAAAAACGTATAATCAGGAAAACCGCCTGTCAACCTGGCTCTATAAAATCACTTGCAACACCTGCTATGACCGCTTGCGTTCGTTACGTCATTCTCCTCTGGATAATGAATCTGCTTTTTCCGGTTCGGTAAATATTCCTTCAGACGATAATATTGAAATATCTCTGTCCAACAAACAGTTGAAAGAGCTTATTCTGAGGTATACCAGCGAACTGCCTCCCCAACAGAAGTTAGTCTTTATGCTTCGCGATGTAGAGGAACTGGAAGTGGCGGAAGTACAGACTATCACCGGATTATCGCCCGAAAAAATAAAAAGTAGCTTGTATCTTGCCAGAAAGAATATACGTTATAAAATGAATCAAATAGATCCCGACTTATGAAACAAGAAGATAAACAGTACGAGAAATGGCTGGCTGAAGTCAAAAGCAGACAACCGATATTGGATAATCCGGAAGAACTGACAGCATCTATCCTCGACAGGATATCCGGAATCTCGCCCCCAAAGAAACAGAGAAAGTTTCTCATAGGAGCATGGGCATCAGGCATTGCCGCAACATTATTACTTTTATTATTCATCAATGACACATGCTTCACTCCTGTATCTCAAAGAACAGGAAAGCAAAATGAATATGATAATTGGTCGAACAGCATTCCATTACCTGCCAACTGGGAAGAAATGCGACTTCAGGAAAAGAACATTTATCTATCCTCTCAGTATACGCAACACCGGAAGTTCCGAAAAGCGCAAATCTTACAAGTCATTAAAGAAAAACGATTAAAATAGACAGGATATGAAAACTAACTATTTCATAATGGCAATGCTACTGCTACTTAGCGTGACTTCTTGCAGCACCTACTACCGGATGAGTTCACGGATAGAAAAGGATGGAAGCATGTATAGAGAAATTTACGCACAGGGTGATTCAGCCTTCCTTGCAGGAGATAAGACACACAATCCATTTCTGTTTCAACCAGATGCCAACTGGCAACTAGTAAATCTGGACTCCACAATCAAATTCAACTTTTGGGGAGAAGAGGAAAAGCTGAACGTCAAAGCCTGCCAAAAAATTTCGGTAACGGACGGAGAATACTTCACTGTTGCCAAAAGCAAAGAACACCTAAATTCTATGGCTATCCCCATGGAACAGCTAAAAAAGAAATTCAGATGGTTTTATACCTATTATATATACACCGCTACTTACAAAGAACTTCAAGATAAAGGGCCCGTACCTCTTAGTGATTATCTGAATAAAGAAGAGCAAATAATCTGGTTTCATGGAAACGACGATGCTTTTAGAGGCATGAACGGCATCGAAATGAATGACAAACTGGATAAACTTGAAGCTAAATTCGGAGAATGGTATAATCGCAGCATCTATGAAATTAATTGGGAAGTCATCCATCACTTCGTTTCCCAACAAAAAGATACTGCCTGTCTGCATCGCCTGGAGGAATTGAAAGATGCTGTCTACAAAAAATATTCATCGGAAAAAGGATATAGTTTGGAGGATGCTGATCTTGAAGAAGTCTGCAGCTTATTTGATAAGGTTTGCAGTACGAAATATTTCTCAGACCTTTATAACACAAATAAGGAAATGATGGAAACCCTTTGTGAAGAGAAAATCAATATTGCCGAAGCCTTCTACCATGCCATACAGTTTGAATTGACAATGCCCGGCAGGCTGCTCACATCCAACGCCAAAGTTCAGAAGGACAGTTTAGTGATCTGGAAAATAGACGGTTTCCGACTTCTTGCCGATGATTATGTACTCACAGCAGAGTCACGGGTTATCAATTACTGGGCATTCGGGATTACCTTATTTATTATTCTGCTTATCTTAGGGCTCTGCATAAAATTATATAGAAGTTAGATTGACTTTAATCAGGATATAAAAGAAAAAAGCATCCAAGTAAATACCTGGATGCTTTTTTTTTGAGCCTCTTGTCGGATTCGAACCAACGACCCCGAGATTACAAATCACGTGCTCTGGCCAACTGAGCTAAAGAGGCGGGTGGGTAAGCTTACTATATCGCGCCGCTACAACCAACTACCTTTGCTGCGATCAAGCCCTGGAGGATTCGAAGGGAGCTGGCCGTATAGGACTTACCCGTTTTGCGGTTGCAAAGGTAGGCATTTTTATCAATTCTGCAATAGCTTCAGATAACTTTTTTACATAAAAGAAAGTAACACACTACATTTCAAGCAATTAAAAACCTAAAAAAATATTCGGAGAGCAACTTTTACTGCTTTATTAACTTTAACAACCATATTCCCTTTACCAACCGATATTATTTGTACCTTTGTGCGCAATTTATTAACGAAGATGACAGAGAACAGAAGCTATTTACAGAAATATGCCATGCACTTTGGCACGTATATGGGAATCTATTGGATATTGAAGTTCATTTTATTTCCGTTGGGATTCCACATCCCTTTCCTTTCGCTATTATTTGTAATTCTGACGTTGGCAGTGCCATTCATTGGCTATCACTACGTGAAGATGTATCGTGATAAAATATGCGGAGGAAGTATCCAATTCTCACATGCGGTTCTTTTTACCATATTCATGTACATGTTTGCTTCCTTATTGGTAGCCGTTGCACACTACGCTTATTTCCAGTTCATTGACCACGGTTTTATCATCAACTCCTATATCCAGTTATGGGACGAACTGATGACCAAAACACCCGCTTTGATGGAAAATCAAGAGATAATAAAAGAAACGATAGATACCGCCCGTTCACTTACGTCCATCAATATCACCATGCAACTCCTGTCATGGGACGTATTCTGGGGAAGTTTACTGGCCATTCCTACCGGATTGATGGTAATGAAGAAAGCACGACCGGAAAACAATACCCCGGTTTAATCATAATTCGTAATTCATAATTATAAAAAATGAATATATCAGTTGTAGTCCCATTATTCAATGAAGAAGAGTCACTGCCCGAACTCTACGCTTGGATAGAACGGGTAATGAAAGCCAACGGATTCTCATTCGAAGTGATTTTCGTTAACGACGGAAGTACAGACCGTTCATGGGAGGTGATAGAAAAACTCAAAGCCCAATCGGACTGCGTAAAAGGCATCAAGTTCCGCCGCAACTACGGTAAATCGCCCGCACTCTATTGCGGATTTGCAGAAGCACAAGGAGAGGTGGTGATCACAATGGATGCCGACTTACAGGACAGCCCGGACGAAATACCGGAATTATACCGGATGATTACGGAAGACGGATATGATCTGGTATCCGGATGGAAACAAAAAAGATATGATCCGCTATCCAAAACACTACCGACCAAGTTATTCAATGCTACCGCACGCAAAGTATCAGGCATTCCAAATTTGCACGACTTCAACTGCGGCCTGAAAGCCTACCGCAAAGATGTCGTGAAAAACATCGAAGTGTATGGCGAAATGCATCGTTATATCCCCTATCTGGCAAAGAATGCCGGATTCCAGAAGATAGGTGAGAAGGTGGTACACCACCAGGCACGTAAATATGGTTCTACCAAATTCGGATTCAACCGTTTCTTCAACGGATATCTGGATCTGATTTCTCTTTGGTTCCTTTCCAAATTCGGAGTGAAGCCGATGCACTTCTTCGGATTGCTGGGATCACTCATGTTCTTTATCGGAATGATCTCCGTTATCATTGTTGGTGTAAGCAAACTGCATGCAATGTACAACGGTCTCCCCTACCGGCTTGTAACCGATTCCCCTTATTTCTACCTATCGCTTACGGCGATGATTATCGGTACACAGCTATTCCTTGCCGGATTCTTGGGAGAACTGATTTCACGTAATGCCCCCGAACGGAACAATTATCAGATAGAAAAGAAAATTTAATTCACGCCCAATAACCGAGATTATGAAGAATTTAATTCGTATCTTTTTAATATTAGTAATTGTTGGTGCATGTATAAGCATCGGCAGTTCGTGTTCGGACGAAAATGATTGTTCATTGGCAGGACGTCCTATGATGTACTGCACATTGTATACTCTTGATGAAATAACCGATGACAGAGTAAAAGACACACTGGACTCATTGACTATTACAGCATTAGGGACAGATTCGATCATTCTCAACAACGAGAAAAATGTGCATACCCTGATGTTGCCGTTGCGATATACCAGTGATACGACTGTATTTGTTTTCCGTTACGATCCGAAACGCAGACCGAACGACGTTGATACATTATATATTGTACAACAAAACACACCTTACTTCCAGTCTATGGAATGTGGATACATGATGAAGCAAAACATTCTCGGCACTAGATTCGGAAATACCAGAAATAGCTCAGAAAGAATAGACTCACTTCGTATATTAAATAAAGAAGCCAATACAAATGAAATTCAGAATTTGGAAATATTCTATAAGTATCGCGACCGTACACCTCCTACGATTGAGTAGTGTGTTGCTCCTACTTTGTATTGGACTACCGTCAATTGCACAACAGCAACAACAACGACCGGCTCCCGTACAGAAAAGAGACCAGAAGAAGAAAGAGGTTGTAGTCGACACTATCCCGTTTTATAATGGGACGTATGTCGGCGTGGACTTATATGGCATCGGAAGTAAGATGTTAGGCGGCGACTTTATGAGCTCCGAAGTCAGCATAGGTGTCAATCTTAAAAACAAATTCATCCCAACTATCGAGTTTGGTATGGGAGGAACAGATACATGGAATGAAACGGGAATACACTACAAAAGCAAGGCTGCCCCATTCTTCCGGATCGGCGTGGACTATAACACGATGGCAAAGAAAAAAGAAAAGAACAGCTATCTGTATGTAGGTCTTCGCTATGCGTTCAGTTCATTCAAATATGATGTGTCTACCATGCCGGTTGATGACCCGATTTGGGGAGGAAGTATCGGAAATCCAAGTCTGGAAGACGACTATTGGGGAGGAAGCATTCCTTTCAGTCATTTGGGGATGAAGGGGTCTATGCAGTGGTTCGAATTAGTGGTAGGCGTCAAAGTACGCATTTATAAGAATTTCAATATGGGCTGGTCTGTACGCATGAAATACAAGACAAATGCTTCGACCAATGAATACGCCAATCCTTGGTATGTACCCGGCTACGGAAAATTTAAATCAAATAACATGGGAATTACCTATTCCCTCATTTACAAATTACCTCTTTAAAGAATAATGACAGGACTAGAAATTTGGCTGCTTGCAATAGGTTTGGCGATGGATTGTTTCGCTGTTTCAATTGCAAGCGGTATTATTTTGAAACGTACTCAATGGAGACCGATGCTGGTCATGGCTCTGGCATTCGGGCTTTTTCAGGCTCTCATGCCTTTTATCGGATGGATGTTTGCAAAAAGTTTCAGTCACCTAATAGAAAGTATAGACCATTGGATTGCTTTCGCTATTCTTGCCTTTCTGGGCGGTCGCATGATTCTTGAATCTTTTAAAGACGAGGAGTGTCGCCAGACATTTAATCCGGCAAGTCCGAAAGTTGTGCTTACGATGGCAATAGCGACAAGCATCGATGCTCTGGCCATAGGTATCTCCTTTGCCTTTCTCGGCATCAACGACTATACTGAAATCCTCTCCCCCATCCTTATCATCGGATTCGTCTCATTTGTCATGTCACTGATCGGCCTTTTCTTCGGCATCAAATGTGGCTGCGGATGTGCACGGAAATTAAAAGCAGAATTATGGGGCGGCATCATTCTGGTAGTTATCGGATTAAAAATATTGATAGAACATTTATTCTTCCAATCATAGAAACTTGTTCCTCCAATTATAGAAAAAAGAAAAGTGTATGAAAACAAAAAAGAGCTTCCTTTGGCTGGCTTTCCTGATCCTGGCAACGATCTGGATATTAGCCAGGCGTAATCAAAAGACTGATTTTAACACTGCCAGCGGTTTTGTCTTTGGAACAGTATATAAAATTACATACCAGTGTAAAGACGACCTGAAACCGGAGATAGAAGCGGAACTGAAACGTTTTGATCAGTCTCTGTCACCGTTCAATGACAGTTCTGTCATCAGTCGTGTCAATCGTAATGAAGAGCTGGTAACAGACAGCTTCTTCCAGACTTGCTTCAATCGCTCTATGGAAATCTCCCGCGAAACGGAAGGAGCTTTCGACATTACAGTAGCACCTCTTGCCAATGCCTGGGGGTTCGGATTTAAGAAAGGAACTTTCCCGGATTCATTGATGATAGACAGTCTGTTACAATTCACCGGCTACGAAAAGGTTAAGTTAGAGAACGGCAAGGTTATCAAGCAAGACCCACGTGCGATGCTCAGTTGCAGTGCTGTGGCAAAAGGATATTCTGTAGATGTAGTAGCACATCTGCTTGACCGGAAGGGTATCAAAAACTATATGGTCGACATAGGTGGAGAAGTAGTGGTAAAGGGTAAGAATGCGACAGGAGACCTGTGGCGCATCGGTATCAACAAGCCTTACGACGACTCACTGGCCGTGAAGCAAGATATACAGACTATACTCAACCTGACAGATGTGGGTATGGCTACTTCGGGAAACTACCGCAACTATTATTATAAGGATGGCAAAAAGTATGCTCATACAATCGACCCCAGAACAGGATATCCGGTACAACACAGCATTCTATCTTCTACAGTGGTTGCAGAAGACTGTATGACAGCCGATGCTTTGGCTACCTCTTTCATGGTGATGGGGCTGGAAGAAGCGGAGAAATTCTGTAAAGCAAATCCAATGATTGACGCTTACTTTATATATAGCGGTGAAAACGGAGAATTTAAAACTTACTATACGGATGGTATGAAACGATACTTCAAATAGAGCATTCTTTTACTTCTGAGTAAGACTCCCATGCAAAATAAATCAAACTTGTATTAGAGTACTTCCCGATAAGTACAAGACTTGCTTGTGACAAGTACTTAAGTGGTCCGGTTCTTGTACAACGTTTGGGTCGAAGATGTACAACATTGGAATGAAAGATGCAGTACCTTTACTCCACACACTATTACAGAGTACTCACCGCCTTCAGCCCTTTCAGTTTCGCTCGCAAACGCCCTTGCAAAAGGGGATACCGGCTGAAGGCACTATTTTGCAACTTGTCTCTGATAAGCTCAGGGAGGGGGGGGCAGTAGTTTCAGCCCTTTCAGCCTTGATCCTACATAAATTCTTTGTTTGTTTTGCCTATGGTTACTCTACCTGCGAGTGATCGTTACTTTATATACGGGCTGCACTCCGCAAGACCCGAGGTGAATCTCACTCACCACCGAGATGAAGGATACTCACCTCCGAGGTAAAAGTGGATGGTATACTAGCTTATTTTAAATGAATAAACCGATCTATAGCTCAGAAAAAACTGAGGTTCCATTTGCCTCAAACAGAGATTTTGTTTATCCTCAATAGAACCTCTGTTTGAAGTAAATACAGGCTCTATTGAATCAGATATTATTAGCTTCCGAATTTATGGTCTTCCCGACTGAAAGGGCTGAAACCACTGCCCCCTCCCAAAGTTTATCAGGGACAGGTTGCAAAATAGTGCCTTCAGCCGGCATCCCCTTCTGCAAGGGCGTTTGCGAGCGAAACTGAAAAGGCTGAACGCGGAGTGTCAGTTCTTTGTTAGGGAGGTAGGATTTTGTCTCTTTTGGCGTAATAATGAAGAAAAATGAGAGCCGGTGTCATTCTGCGCTGCGAAGGAGAATTCACTGTAAATCTCTAAATACAAACGACATAGTTTTATGCGGAAGAAGTGGATCGTATTAAGCATAAATCATTTGTACTACCTGTAAACAAGAAAAGCCCGGAAAAGATTTGCATCGCCAACAGAAAAAGTATACTTTTGTAAAGTTCTAATTGTGCATTTGAGATAATGCCATGGAACATACATATTGAGAGACGTTTTCATGCGTTCATCTTCGACCTTTTGAATCTCGCAAATCCAAAACTCAGAGAAGATAAGGCAACAAAGGCGTCTACGTGGTATGATTGTATCATTTTATACTTGTCAATGAACAATTGACAAGAGGAAGTGTATATCATACAGGCGTGGGCTAACTGGCGTTGCTTATCCTCTGAGGAAGGCAATGCGAGAGCCTAAAAGGTGGGATAAGCAGATATCAGGCTCCCACGTCTTTTCGTATGTATACACATCAACATGACACACACTGCTGAGCATGGGGACCTATCAGCAAAACACAACATCCTTATGATTCATATCGGCAAACAAATCAGACAGAAAATGGAAGAACGTCAGAAGACAGTAGTCTGGCTATCAAAACATTTATCATGCAGCAGAGCAAACGTATACAAGATTTTTGAAAAATATTCTGTAGATACAGAAATGCTTGCCAGAATATCCGCTATCCTAAATTTTGATTTCTTCTCACTCTATTCGGAAGATATAAAGAAAAAAAACAATCAAGAATAATCAGCGCCAACAGTTCAAGAAGTAAGATTTTGGCACATCATGTCTCCGATTGGTTTACATGTCAACCAATCGGAGGCATGATATTTAATATATAATTCTATAATTCGTTATGTTTGCACTCAAAGATATTCATTATAGATATAATCATAATGAATGGCAGTATCCGAAAAGCCCAAACAGAGTAGGAATTATTAAATAGATATATTAATCATGGGATTCTGGAATACTTTTTTCAGCGGACAACGATGCGAACATTGCAACAGCTATAACACTGCAAATATCGATTTCCGAGATTTATCCAGCGAAGATCAGGATATGTATTGGGATACGGTAGGTAATGTCCGTCCGAAAGATATTTACCGATGCAAAGATTGCGGTCAATTGACTATTATTTGTCAGGATGGAAGAAAGTATTGGACACATCCTGCTAAATAACAACTCAGCTAAGATGATTATATTGGAAATTATAGGAGGACTTCTCGTCTTATTCCTTGCTGCACAAATTCTAGGGCGACTTGCACGTTTCGTGTGGATACCTATTTTATCATCCGTTATAGCAGGATTGGTTGTTGGTATCAGCAACCATTCACTTTGGGAAGGAATTGGAACCGGAATAGCGGTTCTCATCGTATTTGGTATATCGAGTGCTATTGTTGGAGGCAATTGACCTTTACATATTATAAAAGACATGGAGAAAAGAACCTTCAGATATGAAAAACTAAAAAGATGCACATGTACTCTATATATGACGGAGACCTGTAATCTGAATTGTGTCTACTGCTACGAGCACATAAAAGGCAAAGATTTAATGCCCTTGAATATAGCTCAAAGTGGCATAAAATCCACTTTCGAACGCGCTAAAAAAGAACAAATAGATTATGTCGAAATACTATTTCATGGTGGAGAACCATTTATAGCATTTCAACGGATTAAGGATATTTGCGAATGGTTATGGGCACAAGAGTGGCCGACAAAATATATTTGTTATGCAACAACCAATGGCACTCTTATACATAATGAAGTGAAAGAATGGCTCATGAAAAATAAAGAAAGATTCATTGTCGGACTAAGCTTGGACGGAACCCGTGAAATGCATAATCGCAATCGTTCAAATTCTTATGATAAGATTGACATCCCCTTTTTTATTGAGAACTGGCCTGAACAGGGAGTGAAAATGACTCCTTCACCCGGTACACTGAAATCCCTGGCAGAAGGTGTTATCCATATACATGAGTTAGGTTTCAGCCGCAATAATTGTACTTTTGCTTGTGGAGTGGCTTGGGATAAAGACGAATTTAGGAAAGCAATAGATTATCAACAAATACTCCAGGAACAATTGATGAAACTTGCCATATATTATTTGAACCATCCTAATATATTGCCTGTGGAAATGTTAAATATAAAATTTATAGCTGTGGCAGCAGGCATAAACAATATGCTCGATAAATTATGTGGTGCAGGTACTATTATGCGCTGTTGGACACCGGATGGGCAGTGTCTTCCCTGTCATTTATTTTATGAAGTCAGCAAAGAGAAAGGGGTGAAATTAGATGACATTGACTTATCTTCACCCTGTCATCTGTCAGATGAGCAGTGCAAGGGATGTATCCTTGAGACCATCTGTCCTACCTGCTATGGTGGCAACTATATTACATATGGCGATATATCAAAACGTGCCCCCTACACTTGCATTATTACAAAAATTCGCGCATTAGCAGGTTCATGGATGATAGGCCAAATGCTGGAAACACCCGAAAAATATTATGCTTTAAAAGATTTTAGCAATGAAGAATTAGCAATGACTGCCAAAGGAGTCATTCAAACACAATCCTTTCTTGAACAAACAGGATTTATGGAAGAACTTCAAAATGGATAATTGTCCTTTCCGAAAACAGGGCAAAACATTAAAATATTAATATTATGAATTTTAAATTAAGCAACTTATCTGTCATCAATGAAAAATACGACAGGATAATAGAATTACTGAAAGATACGACTTGGGAAATATGTTCCAACAGTTGCGGTTGTTCTGGTGATTGTGGTTCTAACTGGATGCAATCATAAGACATATAAACAAGAATACTATGAAAGAACATATAGATGTAGCTAAAGATTTTATCGACTTTATATCTGAAAGTCCTACCAAATATCACGCCATAGAGAATGTAAAATCTAAACTTTTACAGCATAAGTTTGAATCACTGTCTATTGACGAAAAATGGGATTTAAAACCACATGGAAGATATTTTATCGAACAGGACAACTCGGCATTAATTGCATTTTGCATGAGTTCTCGTGAGCCAAATATACAAACAGTCATAGACGAGGGAGTACGCTTGGTATGTGCACACACAGATTCACCAGCTTTCAAAGTAAAACCAATAGCGCAAATGGTGAGTTCTGACGGCTACATTCGGCTGAATACTCAGGGGTATACATGGCCTATTTTATCAACATGGTTCGACCGCCCTTTATCATTAGCCGGAAGAGTTGCATTAAAAGGCAAATCCCCTTTTCAGCCAATAATACGTCTGATCGATATAGAAGATCCCATACTGATTATTCCCAATGTGGCTTTTCATTTGACAAAAGGAAAAACAGAAGGCATAATTTCCAAGCAAAAAGAAATGTTGCCAATCATGGGTATGAGCTACAAAGATATGAGTGAAAATATACTTTTTGATCTTATGGCTCACAAATTAAATGTATCGAAAGAAGATATTCTGGATTATGAATTATACCTCTATCCGATTGAAAAAGGACGATTAGTTGGGGTGAATTCAGACTTCATAGTTACTCCTCGGCAGGATGATTTAGTGATGGTATATGCAGCATTACAGGCTTTAACTGACGCCAACTCTGAACTTTCAAAGACCAAACTACCGGACATCGAAACGAAAATACAACTATCTGATGCAAACGCGGACGATGCAACAAGAATGATAGCCTTTTTCGATGCCGAAGAAGAGACAAACTCTACTTTAGGTGGTGCTGATACTCCACTCTTGAGAAATGTACTAACCAAAGTAGTAAAAAGCATAGGAGGCAATGAGGAAGATGTTATAAAACTAATCAACCATTCATTCGCAGTATCCTTGGATACCTCTTTTGCCGCACATCCTAACTACATGGAATGCAGCGATCCAACATGCAGCCCGATAATAAATAAAGGAGTAGTCATAAAATATGATGCAAATATGCATTATGCTACAACAGCATTTTCTTCTGCCGTATTTCAAGAAGCATGCAACCGGAAGAATATTCCTTTTCAAAAAGCCGCCGCTAATTCAGACCTCAGAACAGGAGGTACAATAAGTGCATTTATGCAAACACAGGTGGAGATTAAATGCGTAGAAATCGGCATTTCCACCTGGGCCATGCATTCAGCATACGAAAGTTGCGGAACTGCTGATCTATTCAATCTAATCGGAGCTTTAAAGAGCTTTTGGTTGATGCGTGATTGAAATTCATTGCTGCCAGGCATCAATTTTATAAAGGATGATTTATAACGGAAGGTTAATTGCCTTTACCACAAACAGGGCAAATCATTAAAATATTAACATTATGAATTTTAAATTGACTAACTTATCTTCCATCAATGAAAAATATGGTAAGACGATGAAACTATTGCAAGACACAACTTGGGAAATATGTGCCAATAGCTGCGGATGCTCTGGAGATTGCGGCTCCAACTGGATGCGCAGTTAATTTGAAGCAAGTATATTAGAGAAACATCGGAGATAAAATCAACCATATTTTATCTCCGATCATTTGTTATTGACTAAAGACCTTTTTATTTCATAAACACAAAGTAGACAGCTGCAATCAGGCAAACGAATGCTGCCAGATGATTCCAGTGCAAAGTCTCTCCTTTAAAGAAAATGGTTGTAAAAACAGTAAAGATAATCAATGTTATCACCTCTTGAATTACTTTCAGCTGCATCAACGAGAATGGGCCACCATTCCCCTCAAATCCGATACGATTCGCAGGTATCTGACAAGAATATTCGTTTAACATAACGTACTTGCCCATGACAGGAAAACATATTATATTTGCACCAAATATAATGCAATTACCATGAACCATAAAAAAGCAATAGCCTATATTAGAGTTTCCACAACACACCAAGATGTTGAAAGACAAAGAATAAAGTTTAAGGAATATTGTAAAAACAATAATTTACAGGCTAATGAAGAGATTATTGATTTTGGTATATCTGGTGCAAAATCCGATAGACCTGGCTATTTAAGACTACAAGCGCTTACAGGTAAAGATGCAGATATACTAGTCGTTTCAGAATTATCTCGTCTTAGTAGACAAGAAGAAATATTAGAAACTATAAACATAATCCAAAATATTGTATACAATGGATTATCACTAATTTTCCTAGATGCTCCAAGTAAAGTATATGAAGCTCATTCAACACTAGATATTACAGAATTAATTATATTACTTGTTGGAGCTTTTAGGGCTGCACAAGACCGTAAGGAAATAAAACGTAAAAATCAAGAAGGGAAACAAGCGTTATTAAGTCAAAATCCTTATGCTGTTGTTGATGCTAAAATTCCTTATGGGTACAATGCTATTTACAATCCTAATGGAAGTAGACCAAAGAAAATACTTATCGAAAACGAAGAAGAAGTAGCCAATGTTAAAAAGATATTTCAATTAGCTCTTGAGGGTTATTCTTTAGGAAAAATAGCCAAATACTTCAATAATAGAAATATATTATTTAGAGGACACTTTGTTACAAGGCAATTATTAAGCGTATTAGTTCGCAATATTTTATATAAAGGAATTAGAAGAAGAATTCACAGTTTCGACAGAAAAGACAATCCCAATATTATTGAAAATAAAATCACTCCTATTATTTCTGAAAGTGATTTTGAGCGAGTAAACCAAATGCTCAAAGATAATCATAAATTTTGCTCAACTGGTAATAATTACTTCAATACACTTAGAGGTATTATAAAATGCAGATGCGGAAGAGGAATGATGGTAAAAGACAAAGGTTATGCATCTGGTATAAAGAAAATGGTCTATAGATGTAATGATGTGAGTGCTAAAGACAATCCAATACATTGTCAATACAAAGATGAAATATCATATCAATTTACCAATGAAGTCATATTCAATGTTTTTAAGTACATTCATAATACAGATGAAATATTCATTTTCATGGCTAAAACTGAACAAAAAATATACGAAATAGATGAAGAAATAAAAGGTATTGAACGAAAAATAGAAAATAAAAACATTGAAATAGAAAGTCTAAATAAAGACAATAAAAGATTAATAGAAAGGTATATTCATGCCAAAAGTCAATCCATAGCTAATGCTATACAAGATGAACAATTGACTATAGAAAATAAAATTCACAAATTAGAAGATGAAATATCCCATTGCAATAAAGAGAAAGTAAAACTTATAACAAACAAAGAAAGTCTTATTAATTATATAGATACAGAAGAACTGTCTAGTTTAGGTAATGAAGAAAGAGCAGAATTATTCAAAAAGCATTTAGAGAAAGTTATTTATTTACCAGTTACTTTGATGCAAGGATTCTATATCATTACTTTCAAAAGCAAAATGCAAAGAATTGTGGCTATAAGAAAAACAGCGAAGAGCCCAATAGCGGCTATTCTCCCAGATGGCTATACAGTAGATATGAATACTAAATTAATAACAGAATATTACCAAAGTATACAAACTGGTGGTTGCTCTTATCCTATTTCTTCAAGTTTTAAGCAATTAACAATCCAAGAATATTTTAAAAAATTACCACAGATTGGTAATTTTGGAATATTGGAAATTGATTATTCTTACAGAAAGGGGAAATGAAAAACAAACAATTATCAACGATTGCCAATGAAACATATTCTTCACGAATAATCATTATCAATACTTCTAGTCGATTTTTTCAGTTTGTGGTAC
>NZ_KV804294.1:0-31022 GCF_001811315.1 Bacteroides sp. HMSC067B03
CAAACTGAAAACAACCGGGGTTTCGGATTGATCCTTTTTAATTTGATTGTTTGTTTATTTATTACTGATGTATATTATCTATAAACAAACAGAGGCAGGTCTTTGATCGCAGAAAGGAGTATATTAAGAGATAATAGAATATAAAAGTACTTTATATGTAATCAATTTTTATATAATTTTTCTTTGATTTAGTGCTATAGTCCACTATGTTCTATAAATATAGAAATAAAAAAGTGCTTCCTTGTTCGTCCGCCGACGAGGAAGCACTCAACACAAAAACTAAACTAGACTTAACTAAACTATTCTATTCTTGGAATTTCACAATCCCTTTCTGTTCGTTGCAAAGTTACATATAAAACCGATTTCTGACAAACTATAATCGACAAAATTCACTTTTTTGTCGATAAATTTGGCATTCATCAACTTCTTTCGTCCAAAAAAGCCTGGAAAACCTGTTTGTAGCTATCACTAATGGGGATATACGTTTTGTCAAAGACAATACGGCCACGGTCGATCACCCGTATTTTGTCCTTCTGAACAATGAATGAGCGATGTACACGGATGAATCGGCTTGAAGGCAAAAGCTCTTCCATAGCCTTCATGCTCATAAGTGACAAGATAGGTTTGGCATCCTCTTCTGTATAGATTTTGATGTAGTCTTTCAATCCTTCGATATACATGATCTTTTTCAGTTCTACTTGCACCAGCTTGTAGTCACTTTTTACAAAGATACTGTCTATCTCTTCCGGTTTCTGCACCAGTTCAAACCATTGCAGGGCTTTATTTGCCGCTTGCAGGAAATCGACATACGAGATAGGTTTCAGCAGATAATCGAGTGCATTGACGCGATACCCGTCGATTGCATACTGACCGAATGCGGTCGTAAATACGATACGCGTGCGGGGATCTACCATCTTCGAGAACTCCAGTCCGTTAAGTTCCGGCATCTGAATGTCAAGGAAAAGAAGATCGACCTCTTCGCCCGGTAACTCCTTCATTGCCTGCACCGCACTGGAATACTTTCCTGTAAGTTGCAGAAACGGTGTCTTGTTTACATAACTTTCTAATAGGCCAAGAGCCAAGGGCTCATCATCTACAATGGCACAACGTAATATCATAATTCTCTCTATTTTATTGCTTAAATCTGATGTTTCTTATTCAGCATCCAATACTTAATATTTAATACCTGTCTCTCACACGGATACTCAATCTCGATTTGTACTCCTTGCCGTCTTCCGAAATTCCTTTCTGCCAAGTATATTGGCCGGGATAAAGAATCTCCAGTCGTCGGCTCACCTGTTCCAGTCCTATACCCGAACCGCTCTTGTCCGTTATGTTTTTGGGGTGATTGCTGTTACTTATTTCGCAGATCACTTCCGTGTCATTTTCTGCAAGATGGATATGGATGAAACTCCGTTCCGTAGGCGATATACCGTGCTTGAAAGCATTTTCGATCAAGGAGATAAAGATCAGCGGTGCGATAAGCGTCTGACTGTCCGGCTGGATGTCGATCTGCGTTGTCATCTGTACATTGGCGGACAGACGGATGCGCATCAGTTCGATATAGTTGCGGATAAAGTCAGTCTCCTTGCCCAGAGGGACATAAGTCTGCTGATTATCATACAGTACATAACGGAGCAGCTTACTTAGTTCCTGCACAGCCTGTTGTGCTTTGTCCGTATCGAAAGCAATTAATGCATAGATATTGTTCAATGTGTTGAGCAGAAAATGCGGATTCAGTTGGTTCCGCAGATTCTTCAGCTCTGCTTCCGAACGACTCCGTTCTGCCTCCTTGCGGGCTGCTTCCGCTTGCGTCCATCGGGCACTCATACGTATTGCGGCACTCAGTCCGATGGTGAAAACGAGGCTCAGCATATCTCTGACAAAGAACAGCCATCCCGGAGGAACTCCCGACCGGTGCTTGGGAACAAAGGAAGGGTCGAATGTCAGACTCCGCCAAAGATGCAGCATCAGACCGATGGCACACAACAGGAGAATATTGTAGGTAATATACCTCTTGTTCTGGCTCTGGAAAAGATACCGGGGAACCAGCAGGAAATAATTGACGTAGAACACGATCATAAAGGACAGCGGTACGGCAGAATGACGTACGTATGCCATCCAGTTGATGTTTCCGTTTTCGCGCTCTACGAAGAAGAACGGAAAACCGAACATAATCCCCCAGCCGATCACATGTATCAGTGCTTCCAGGGGACGACGTGCGGATGTAAGGGTTTGTTTCATAAAGACAAAGATAGTTTTTTATTCGTATCTGATAGCCTCTATCGGGTCTAAATCTGCAGCTTTCTTTGCAGGATACCATCCGAAGAAGACTCCGGTGACAGTACAGACGGCAAAAGAAAGGAAGACACTCCAAGGCTGGATGAAGATAGGCCAGTGTGCCACACTCTTTACTATCCAGCTGGCACCGCAGCCGATGACGACTCCGATAAGACCTCCCGTGATGCTGATCATGATCGCCTCGATGAGGAACTGACTCAGAATATCAACGCCACGTGCGCCGACGGACATACGCAGACCGATTTCGCGGGTACGTTCGGTGACGGATACGTACATGATATTCATGATACCGATACCACCTACCACCAGAGAAATTCCGGCAATGCAGGCGAGCAGGGTTGTCATCAGATCAGTGGTAGAGTTTAGCATCGTGCTCAACTCCTGTTGCGTACGGATGGTGAAATCGTCTTCGTCCGAGGCTTTCAGTTTATGGTTGCGCCGCAGGATTTCCGTGATTTCATCCGTAGCATACTCCGTCATGTCTTCGGTGAGGGCAGAAGCAAAGACACCCTGAAGATAGGTGACGGCAAGTAAGCGTTTCATAACGGTGGTATAAGGAGCCAGTACGATATTGTCCTGGTCCTGTCCCATAGAGTTGTATCCCTTTGCTTTGAGTACGCCTACTACCCGAAACGGTATTTTATTGAAACGGATAATTTTCCCTATCGGGTCGCCTCCATCCGGAAAGAGGTTGTCCACAATCGTCTTACCGATCACGCAGACCTTAGCCGAACTCTGTATGTCGGCTTCTGTAAACATGTCTCCGGTTTCTACGCTCAGCTGGCGGATTTCCAGATACTCCAGTCCGACACCGCTGACAGATGACGGGTAGTTGTTGTTACCCGCAATGAGCTGTCCCGATGAAGAAACGTTGGGGCTGATGGCAGACAGGAAATTGGTCTCATCACGCAAGGCTTCATAATCGGTCAGCTTCAACGTCTGCATGGCCGAAGGGTCTTGCCGGACACCACCCCGTCTGTCGGCTCCCGGATGGATCATGATCATGTTCGATCCCATCTCCGATATCTGTTGCTGGATGCTTCGTTTCGATCCCTGACCGATAGCGAGCATCGTGATGACGGAAGCGACACCGATAATGATACCAAGCATGGTGAGGAAAGCGCGTAGCTTGTTGTTTGCCAATGCCCGGAGAGCTATCTTAAATAAGTTGGTTCCATTCATAAACTATTGTTGCTTATTACTTAATACTTTTATTTTCAATCCTCGTCGCTCTTGGGCAATGCGGCCAGTGCTTCGGCTGCGGACAGAATATGTGAATTGACAGTATCTTCAATGACATGTCCGTCGCGCAGGCGGATATTCCGGCTGCTATATTGCGCGATTTCAGGATTGTGCGTTACGAATATAATGGTACGTCCTTCTGCATGAAGTTTCTGGAACAGGACAAGTATCTCGAAAGATGTACGTGTGTCAAGGTTTCCGGTTGCTTCGTCGGCAAGGATTACCGCAGGATTGTTGACCAGTGCACGGGCGATGGCTACACGCTGCATCTGTCCGCCGGACATCTGGTTGGATTTATGTTCCAGCCGGTCGCCCAGCCCCACAGCCTGCAACGCTTCGATGGCACGCCGGCGACGTTCGGCAGCGCTCACTGATGAATTATACATCAGCGGCAACTCAACGTTTTCTACAGCCGTCGTTTTTGGGAGCAGGTTGTAGCTCTGGAAGACGAAGCCGATTTTCCGGTTTCTCAGTACGGCACGTTGAGGCTTGCTCATCGTACGTACAGAGATGCCATCGAGCAGATATTCTCCGCTGGTAGGAGTGTCCAGGCAGCCCAATGTGTTGAGCAGCGTGGACTTTCCCGAGCCGGAAGTACCCATAATGGTCACATACTCGCCTTCGTTGATGGTGAATGAAACGCCCCGTAACGCATGGACGGTTTCTTCTCCCACCTGAAAGTCTCGTTTGATATTTTGAAGTTCAATTACTTTTTTCATACTCGGCTACTTGTTGCTTTTCTTTTTATTGTTTCCCGGAGGGCCCGGCATGAACGGACTTCTTTCTCCGCTTCCCTGATTTTGCTCAGCCTCTGCATTTTCGCCCGGCATGGCGCCTATGGTAGCTTCCGTTACAACTTTGGTTCCTTCGGCAACGCCGCTGATGATTTCTGTAGAAACACCGTTGCTGATTCCGATTTCTACCGGATGAGCCGTGAAGGTGGTTCCTTCGCGTGTCCATACCTTATGCTCACCTTCGCAGTCTTTCACAATGTCGTTTTTGCCGATCAACGGTTCTTCGGGAGTGAAACGTAATGCTCTGCTGGGAACAGACAATACATCTTTTTTATCGAGAATATAGATTGTGACGTTAGCTGTCAGACGCGGTTTCAGTTTCAAGTCCGGATTCGGAGCAGAGATCACCACTTCGTAAGTGACTACCGTGCTGGTGCTTGAACTTGTACTGCTGCTACTGCTTGCGTCTCCCAGACGAATCTGTGTCACGACTCCGCTGAACACATCGTTCGGATAAGCATCGACAGTAAAGCTGGCGCGTTGGCCTTCTTCGATACCGCCTATATCCGCTTCATCCACGTCTGCCACTACTTGCATTTGAGTCAGGTCGGCTGCAATGGTAAAGAGGGTAGGAGTTTCGAACCCGGAAGCTACCGTCTGTCCGGCTTCTACATCACGGCTGATGACTACCCCGTCAATCGGTGAAGTAATAGTAGCATAAGACAGGTTCCGTTCTGCTTTAGCCAAAGACGCTTTGCTGCTGTCGAAAGCACTCATGGCTTTCTGATAATTATAGAGAGCCTGTTCGTAGTCAGTATCGCTGATCAACGATTTATCGTGCAATCCTTTGCTGCGTTCGTAGTTCTTTTTCTGATACTCGTATTCGGCTTTGGCACCATCGTAAGTTGCCTGTTGAGAAGCCAGTTCACTCTGTAGAGTGATACGGTCCATTTCAGCAATCAGCTGTCCTTTGGTTACTACCGAATTATAATCTACATAAATCTGGTCAATGATACCGGATACCTGCGTACCGACTTCTACTTCTGTCACCGGTTCGATTGTTCCGGTTGCAGTCACCGAATTGGAGATATCGCCTTTACTGACAGTAGCGCTGGCATAAGTCACCTTGTGCTTTGCCGGAGAACCTGTAAAGAACCAGATTCCTCCGCCTGCTACTACGGCAACTGCCACAGCGATCAGGATAATCTTTTTCGTTTTCATTCTATATTTTGTTTTTACTTATTTATATTCTGCTTTTTATAAGGAAGAAGGCTTATAGTGCCAGTTTGTCCCCCTGATAGAATTTGAGCAACTGGGTATTCAGTATCGCCATATATTTAGCCTGAAGCTGCTCCTGCTGTGCTTGCAGCAGGTTGTTCTTTTCCGTTAACAGCTCTACTGTGTTCTTCATACCCAAGTCGAACTGTTCGCTGATCAGGTCGTAGCTGATCTGCGTACTTTTCAGTTTCTCATTCGCTGCCGCATAACGCTGTTGTGCGCTGTTTGCATCCAGCCAAAGTCCTTCGATCGTTTTATACAGCGTTTTCTGTTCGTCAAGTAGCGACAGCAGGCTCGTCTCACGCTGTAATTTAGCCTTCTGTACGGCACTCTTAGTCTGCCGGTTATTAAATATAGGAACGCTGACGGAGACACCGATGGAGTTGTTCCATCCGTTCTTTACCTGTTCTCCAAAGGTGAAGTCGCTGCCGCTGGTATGGTTGGTCCCGATTCCGGCGCTAAGGCTGATGGTGGGAAGGTAGCCCGCTTTGGCGATGTCGATACCCAGTTCCGATGCTTCCACATTAATCTTGCTCGCTTCAATCTCGGGACGAAGAGTGAGCGCACTCATATATACATCTTTTTTAGCAGGCAACGGCAACAGTACATTCTCGTCGGACAGGACGGGGAGATAGATGTTCATTTCATTCTCCCCATCGAGTTCGAGCAATTGTTTTAGTTGTAATTTGTAGTCCTGAAGAGTGGCTTGCGCTGTTACTAATTGATAACGGTCGGTGCTGACCTGAGCTTCCAACTGTGCAAAATCACTTTTAGCAATGCTTCCGGCATTCAGAAGTTCCTGTCCGCGATCACGCTGCGCAATGGAAACTTGCAGCGTGTTTTCGTTGACCTTGACAGATTCGGCTGCATAAAGAATCTGTATATAAATCTGGGCAATAGATTCCTGAATACTATTCTCTGATGTTTCTACATCCAGATTTGCGACCTGATTGTTCAGCCTTTCCTGCTTGATGGTGTTCAGTCGCTTGCTGCCATTGTAAATGGTCCACGAAGCATTCAGACCGTAATTGCCATTGTAACTGGTCTTGCTGGTTGTCTCGATCACTTCACTGCCGCTGACTGTTTTGCTCGATTCCTGATACGGACGGTTCACCATATTCTGGCTTGTGGAGAATGACAGACTGGGGAACAAGGCAGCTTTTGCCGTCTTCACGTCAATCTGTGTACTTTCCGCATTGACCCGGTTTTTACGGATCGTAATGTTCTGTTGCAACGCATAGTCGATGCACGACTGTAAATCCCATTGAGCGGGGAGATTCACCTCACTCCGGACATTGTCCTGCACAGAAGATTCTTGGGCGGATATACCGGGCAGCAACCCCGCTCCAAGAAATGCTATCACTGTCAATCTTCTTACATTTATCATATTCATATATTTCTATTGATTTACTGGAACGAAGGTACGTACATCTTATATTAGCTGCAAAAGTGATAGACAGATGGCGCTTTTTCGCCGTTAAATGTTTTTTTTCTGTCGATAGGCAGGTTTTCTGAGAAAAAACATACAAATCGCGCAACATTTTGCCTTACTTGTTTGTTTTAATTATAAAAATTGTATATTTGTACTCATTACAAATTATAGAGTCCGCTTATGAAGAATACACTACTTACGATCTGGAACTTTTATCTGGAAGGTTTCCGTAGTATGACATTAGGTCGTACCTTGTGGCTTATTATCTTAGTGAAATTATTCATTATGTTCTTCATCCTCAAAATTTTCTTCTTTCCCGACTTTCTCGGTGACCATCCCACGGATGCCGACAAGGGAACGTATGTGGGAAATGAGCTGATACAGCGTGCCCTTCCGGAGAAAACTACTGATTTTTAACTCTTAAACTACATAAGATTATGATTGAAAGTATTGACACCTCGCTGGTCGATTGGTCGAGAGCCCAATTTGCGATGACAGCCATGTACCACTGGATTTTCGTTCCGCTCACCCTCGGACTGGCTGTGGTGATGGGAATAATGGAGACGCTGTATTATAAAACAGGCAATGAATTCTGGAAGCGGACTGCCAAGTTTTGGATGAAACTTTTCGGTATTAACTTCGCCATCGGTGTGGCAACGGGGCTGATTCTGGAGTTTGAGTTTGGTACGAACTGGAGTAATTATTCTTGGTTTGTGGGGGATATTTTCGGTGCGCCGCTTGCTATCGAAGGTATTCTGGCGTTCTTTATGGAAGCTACGTTTATTGCGGTCATGTTCTTCGGATGGGATAAGGTAAGCAAACGCTTTCACCTTGCTTCTACTTGGCTGACAGGCTTGGGAGCTACCATTTCCGCTTGGTGGATTCTCGTTGCGAATGCATGGATGCAACATCCGGTAGGCATGGAGTTCAATCCTGATACGGTGCGTAATGAAATGGTAGATTTCTGGGCGGTGGCAACTTCGCCTGTGGCGGTCAATAAGTTTTTCCATACGGTGTTGTCCGGATGGGTGCTTGGCGGTGTGTTTGTTGTAGGTATCAGCTGTTGGTTCCTGTTGAAGAAACGTAACCGTGAGTTTGCACTTGCCAGTATAAAGATCGGTGCTATTTTCGGACTGGTCGCTTCGTTGCTGGCAGTGTGGACGGGCGATGGTTCCGGCTATCAGATTGCACAGACACAACCGATGAAACTGGCGGCTGTAGAAGGACTTTATGAAGGAGGTACCAAGGTAGGTCTGGTGGGAATCGGAATGCTGAATCCCGAAAAAGAGACTTACAATGATGGTAAAGACCCTTTCCTGTTCCGGATTGAGATACCCAGCATGCTTTCGTTCCTTGCCGAACGGGATGTGGATGGTTACGTTCCGGGAATTACGAATATTATCGAAGGTGGCTATCAGCTGAAAGACGGCACGACTGCCCTGTCGGCAGCCGAAAAAATAGAGCGGGGTAAGACCGCTATCGGTGCATTGGCAGCTTATCGTGCGGCAAAGAGTGCAGGACACGAAGAAGATGCCGCGGTTGCCTATAAAGTGTTGCAGGAAAATATGCCATACTTCGGATACGGATATATTAAAGATGTTAATCAGTTGGTTCCGAATGTTCCTCTGAACTTTTACGCTTTCCGTGTAATGGTGATCTTGGGCGGATATTTTATCTTATTCTTTATCGTTGTGCTTTTCTTTGTATATAAGAAAGACTTGAGTAAGATGCGCTGGATGCATTGGATTGCTTTGCTGACTATTCCTTTGGCTTACATCGCCGGACAGGCAGGTTGGGTGGTTGCCGAATGCGGTCGCCAGCCTTGGGCTATCCGTGATATGCTTCCTACGACGGCGGCTATCTCTAAATTGGATGTAGGCTCCGTTCAGGCTACTTTCTTTATCTTCCTGATCTTGTTTACCGTGATGTTGATTGCGGAAATCGGGATTATGGTGAAGGCGATTAAGAAAGGACCGGAAGAAGAGGTAAGTAATAGGTAACAGGTATTAAGTAATAAGTATTAAGTATTAATCGTAGCTGCTGGCTGATTTGTCATCGTGGTTGACGTTGTTACTTATTATCTATTACTTATTACTTGATACTATATATTGCTTATTACTTGAGCTAATACTTAATACTTAAAACTTAATACTTACATATTATGTATATATTTCTACAACAATATTGGTGGCTGGTCGTTTCCTTGCTGGGGGCCATACTTGTGTTTTTATTATTTGTGCAGGGAGGAAATTCTTTGTTGTTCTGTTTGGGTAAGACGGAGGAACATCGTAAGATGATGGTGAACTCTACCGGGCGTAAGTGGGAATTTACGTTTACTACGCTGGTAACGTTTGGAGGTGCTTTCTTTGCTTCGTTCCCGTTGTTTTACAGTACCAGTTTCGGTGGGGCTTACTGGCTTTGGATGATTATTCTTTTCAGTTTTGTGTTGCAGGCTGTGAGTTACGAGTTCCAGAGCAAGGCAGGGAATTTGCTGGGTAAAAAGACCTATCAGACTTTCTTGGTAATTAATGGGGTAGTGGGACCTCTGTTGCTGGGTGGAGCAGTCGCTACTTTCTTCACCGGTTCTGATTTCTATATCAATAAGGCGAATATGACGGATACGATTATGCCGGTTATCAGTCATTGGGGAAATGGATGGCACGGACTGGACGCGTTGACTAATATCTGGAATGTTATTCTCGGACTGGCTGTATTCTTTTTGGCACGTGTGTTGGGTTCGCTCTATTTCATTAATAGTATAGCGGATAAGGAACTGACCGATAAATGCCGTCGTGCAGTATTGAATAATACTATTTTCTTCCTTGTATTCTTTTTGGCATTTGTAATCCGTACATTGGTTTCTGACGGTTTTGCTGTCAATCCGGATACGCTGGAAGTGTATATGCAACCTTATAAGTACTTTATCAACTTTATAGAAATGCCGGTAGTTCTGATCATCTTCCTGACAGGTGTAGTATTGGTACTTTTTGGAATCGGTAAGACGGTTCTGAAAAAGACTTTCGACAAAGGAATTTGGTTTGCAGGGATAGGTACGGTGCTGACAGTCTTGGCTTTGTTACTCGTAGCCGGATATAATAACACTGCTTATTATCCTTCATATACGGACTTGCAAAGTTCGCTGACATTGGCTAACAGCTGTTCGAGTGAATTTACGCTGAAGACCATGGCTTATGTCTCTATTCTTGTTCCGTTCGTGATAGCTTACATATTCTATGCATGGCGTAGTATCGACCGTCATAAGATTACGGAGAAGGAGATGGATGAAGGAGGACATTCTTATTGAATATAACTTTTCCTAAATGGAATAACCGATTGAATATTTTATTGGGATTTACCGGAAATTCCCCTTATATAAGGCAATTTCTATGATATGGAGTTGACTTACATGAGGGGAGTTCTTTTAATTATAACATCCTCTGTAATAGCTTTTTTTTATGTAACTCATCTATCGTGTTTCAAGCAGAGATGTCTTTTGGGGTATTGTCAGTACTCTTGGCAAATAATAAATATACTAACAGGAAGATATTCGCTATTGGAACGACTAATACCAATAGCCACAGACCGGATAACGAAATATCACGCAATCTTTTCATACATTGTGCAAGAAAATACCATAATGTTATGAGAATCATAACTGTAGTTATAAACAGAATGATTCCTCCCCAAAAACTTAATGAAGGTGTTGTTCCCGGTTTGTAATCGCCTCCAAAGTGTATAAATAGATCGATCATGGATATTGCCAGACATACAATGAAATTTATAATTGACAGAATCATGGATAGCAGAAACTCTTTTCTATTAATTGTGCCTTTCAGGTTAAACTTTAATTCGAACATATTCGTGAGGTTTATTAGTATAAGATTTAATTTCCTTTTAAGGAATGGTAAGATGAGTTAGAGTATAAAGGCTGTTTCAAAATAAAAAAGAAACAGCCTTTTCCGTATTATTCAAATATATAGTCTTTTACTTATTCACTACATTTTCCGGTGTTCCGGAGATATAAGCCTGTAGATTGCTAATGGCAATATTCATCAGACGTTCACGAGCTTCTGTGCTTGCCCACGCGATATGCGGAGTAATGTAGCAGTTCTTTGCAGTCAGCAACGGATTGTCGGCACGAGGAGGTTCCGAAGAAAGTACATCTACTCCGGCAGCATAAATCTTGCCACTGTTCAGTGCATCTGCAAGGTCTTGTTCGTTAACCAATGGGCCACGACCTGTATTGATCAAGATAGCATTCGGCTTCATTAGAGCAAGGCGGCGTGCATTCACCAATTCATGAGTTTCCGGAGTGAGCGGGCAGTGCAGGCTAATGATATCACACTCGCTGAACAACTGATCCAAATCCATTTTCTTGATTTCCGGCGGCAACTGGAAGTGAGACTTTGAAGTCAAAGCATATACCTGCATGCCGAAGCCGATGGCAACGCGAGCAGTCGTATATCCTGTATTTCCCAATCCGACGAGACCGATTTTTTTGTCTCTCAGCTCTATCAGCGGAGTATCCCAGAAGCAGAAATCCTTGTTGTTTGCCCAGCGGCCTTTATGCACTTCTTCCGAGTGGTGCTGTACTTGCTGGCAGATATTGAGAATATGCGCAAATACCATTTGTGCAACAGAAGCTGTGCTGTATGCGGGGATGTTGGTGACAATGATGCCACGCTCTTTTGCTGCTGCCGTATCCACTACGTTATATCCCGTAGCGAGTACACCGATATATTTCAGCTCGGGCAGAGCAGCCATGTGATCGGCGTTGATGATTACTTTATTCGTCAGAATCACTTCAGCTCCGGCTGCGCGTTCCAATACTTCTTCGGGAGCAGTACGATCATAAATGGTACATTCTCCGAGAGCTTTCAAACCTTCCCATGATAAATCACCGGGATTGGCGGCAAAGCCGTCTAAAACTACTATTTTCATTTCAATTTAACTAGTTATTATAAGTTGCTTATTGTCTTATTTGCATTAGCTATTAGCATATCCTCTCATAAATTAATAGTTCATTCATGTGGTGTAACAGCTAATTTATGGCTTATTTTTTGAATCTTTCTCCCCATAGCTGCTGCATCCGTTCTGCATGCTTTTGTTCCGCAGCATTATTCTGTGGTTGCCAGATTCGTTTTTCTTTCAGTTCGTCCGGTAAGAATTGCTGTTTCACAAAATTACCTTCATAGCTGTGGGCGTACTTATATTCTTGTCCGTATCCCAGTTGCTTCATCAGTTTGGTGGGAGCATTACGCAAATGCAGGGGAACGGGTAAGTTTCCGGTAGAACGCACTAGCTCTAATGCATCGTTGATGGCACTGTATGCCGAGTTGCTTTTAGGACTTGTTGCCAGATAAATGGTTGTTTCTGCCAAAGGGATACGTCCTTCGGGCCAACCGATTTTCATTAGAGTCTCAAAACAGGCATTAGCCAGTAGCAGGGCATTCGGATTGGCCAGTCCTATATCTTCGGCAGCAGAGATTACGAGTCTTCGTGCAATGAAAGCAGGATCTTCACCACCTTCTACCATACGGGCGAGCCAGTAAATAGCGCCATCGGGATCACTGCCGCGAATGGACTTGATAAAAGCAGAAATGATGTCGTAGTGCATTTCTCCATCCTTATCATAAGCCAGCGGATTCTGTTGCAGACGTTCGGTTACCATGTCGTCAGTGATGACCACCGTTTCTTCCGTGTCCGATTCTACTACAAGTTCGAGTATATTGAGCAATTTGCGGGCGTCTCCACCGGAGAAGCGCAGCATTGCTGTCGTTTCTTTGAGTTCGATCTTCCGCTCTTTCAGTACCGTATCGGTAGCGATGGCGCGTTGCAGAAGCTCCAGTAAGTCTTCCTTTTCCAAAGACTTGAGCACATAAAGCTGGCAACGGGAGAGGAGAGGGCGGATTACTTCGAATGACGGGTTCTCGGTTGTTGCGCCGATCAGCGTCACAGTGCCATTTTCCACTGCTCCCAGCAAAGAATCCTGTTGAGACTTGCTGAACCGATGGATTTCATCAATAAACAAAATCGGGCTGGATTGCGAGAAGAAGCGGTTGCTCTTGGCACGTTCTATCACTTCACGTACGTCCTTGACTCCTGAAGTCACGGCACTCAGCGTATAAAACGGAGTTTCCAGCTTATTGGCGATAATCTGAGCCAACGTGGTTTTTCCTACCCCCGGAGGTCCCCAGAGGATAAACGAAGAAATGCGTCCCGCATCAATCATCTTGCGCAGGATAGCCCCCGGTCCAACTAAATGTTTCTGACCGATATAATCATCCAATGTCTTTGGTCGTAACCGTTCTGCTAGAGGTTGCATAGTTTTAGAATACCATTAATACCATGAAACGAATACCGTTCTTATTGATACCCGGGTTGTCACGGTAGGTGAAACGATGTACATATTCAACGTGCAGCAGCTTGAAAATGTTGTAGATACCTATGCTTCCCTCGATATACGGCACTTTGGGGTCCATCACGAAACTGGTGAACTTGCCGTCGCGTGTCGGGAAGCGGAAGAGATCGGGATTGCTGCTCTTGAATGGATTGTTCTTGTCGGTCAATGTTCCCCACAAGGCGCGGACACGGAACATTTCTCTCCATTTCAGATTCTTGATCAGCGGAATGCGGTTGAACAACTTTCCGTTCATGTCATAAGAAAGGGACATGGATGCATAACGGTCGTTCAGGAACTCCATATTGTTGATCAGGGAGAATGTTTCACGTTGAGTGATATATGACAAGTTGGCTTCCGGCAGAATCAATAACGGGAAAGGGACGACATTCCATTCTGCACCCGCTTTTACGCTGCAGTCTATCTTTCCCCACGAAGCGGGAAGCCAGAAGCGTTTCCAGATGCTTGCTTCCGTGCGGTTGAAGTTGTATTCTCCACCCAGTACGCCTTTGAAGCCCATGGCATGAGTCAGTGTAAAGATAGGAGCGTCCAGCGATACCGGAACACGGCGCTGCTTGGAGTTGACAAAAGACTCTCCCGGAGCATAACGCAGCGTCACACTTGCTTCGGAAGTCGTCACATCATGCACACGGGTTTGTGCAGCGTCATTCCGCAGGTATTCCAGTTTGCCGGCAGGCTCGTCGTTTCGATGACGGAGCATAGCTTTTACTCCGAATCCCGTAAGCGTTTCGAGTTCGTAGTTGATGGTGGCATCGCGCATATATGACATCTGGTCTACTGTCGTTGTTTTTATCGAAAGGAAGATGTTGTCTTTGTCCGTAAACAGGAACTTGTCCATCGGAGACATTACGTCATAACTGTATGTAGCAGATATGAAATGTTTGGGGAATTCCCACACCACATAATCCCGTTTGTTGAAAGAATAAGTCAGCGTTCCGCTATATTTCCACTTCTCATCTTTCAGACCGTAGGCTCCGTATCCGCTCAGGAACCAGTGTTTGTCAAAGTGGGCAGTAGTCATACCACTCAGGCGGAAGCGGGTTCCGTCGATGTAGTTGCTCGAAATCATCGTGTTGATAGGACCGATATCCACTTTACTCTTATGGTCTTTACTACCGGTTTCCACGAAGTTCTCGATCAGTGCTTTCGCACCAAAGATGATATATTTGAATCCCGGGATTTGTTCCAGACGATTGACGAATACATCCATATTGCTTTCCTTCTTGGTCAACGGTACTTGGCGCACACTCGCCCAATATTCGTCACTCTTCGAAAGCATATCGGCTTCTTTGATCACAGGGCCTTTCAGGCGGAACAGCCGCTGCTCTATCGGGTCAAACTTATAATTGCTGTATTTAGTCGTTCGTTCTACCTGTAGTCCTCCCGCTGTTTTGTTGGAGCTCCATGAAAGGTCTACTGTCATGTCGTCATCTGCCAATACCCAGTTTCCGTTAGGAAGTTGCTCGTACTGTTGCACGATGTCCATGCGGTTGACGAAGTTGACGCCACTCTTTTTAGGCAGGTTCATCGTACACTTCTGAACAGCATAGGTCGAATCTTTCAGCACATAAAGATGTCCTGTAAATCCGAAATCCTGTGAGTTCTGCGGTACGAAAGTCAGATGTACGCATTCGCGCTTGTCTACCATCAGCGTATCCATCAGATAGTACTTATAAAAGGAAATGGCATTGTTGCCGATAGGACTTACGAAACGCTGTTGGAGCAGCCGGATGTCATCGTCGTAGATGTTGATATCTGCAAAAACGTCCTTCAGCACAGTCCCCAGCATGTCTCCCGTAGAGAAAAACTCTTCGATACCGTTGGAGTTCTTTCCTTTGATGATGGTCTTTTTGCTTTCAGGGTCTTTCCGGAAGATGGTCTGTGATGCCGTCTCCTGCACGGAGATCGGGAGAATCAGTTTGTTGGTAGTCTCCGATACTTCTACCTGATCTTTGAGGAATGAGTATTTCTTGTAGATACCTCTTTCCAGTTTCTCCGGTGTCAGGTCGTTGATGGACATCTTCATTTTCTCGTACTTGTCGTACTGGTAGTAATCGTTCACTTCGAGCACCTGTGCTTTTTTGTGTTCGATTACCTTCTTCATGAATTCAACTGCCGGATTATTCTTTCGGGAATATTTTTCTTTCTGGGGTTTTACGACTACTTCAGTGAGCATTACATCGTCCGGAGAGAGCTTGACATTGACGGTCTGATTTCCGGAGCCTACTTTGACAGTTTTGCTGACATATCCGATGGAAGAGAAAATAAGCGTTCCACCGTTTCTTCGTGCGTCGAGCTTATATTCTCCGTCAATATTGGTGACAGTACCCATATCTCTCTTGTCTTGATAGTAGACAGAGATATACATTAGTGGTTCATGAGTGACTGAATCAGTTACAACCCCCTTTATTTGCTGCGCAAAAGCATTTGAAACTGCAAATACGACTAAGAGCAGTATTATTATTTTATTATATCGTTGTATCATAACGTTCGTAGTAGGGCTGCAAAGTTAACAAATAACTCTGAGTAAAATAGAGTATATAACTTTTTTTACCCATCGTTTTTTGTTATTTAAGCGAATCAGCCGTTGATTTTTGTTCATTTCTGCGTCATCCTCATCTCGGTGGTGAGTAATTTTCACCTCGGTGGTGAGCTACTTTCACCTCGGTGGTGAGCTACTTTCATCTCGGTGGTGAGTAGCCTTCATCTCCGAGCTTACAGAATTCGGTCCGTATGTGGAGCCATCATAACTTGTATGTAGAATACTTTAATAGAAGTTTGATTCATCCTTGCATGGGAGATTCGTTCATACCTGTTTAAAAGGGGCAGTCTCCAAAAACTGTTTGAGCTCCATACGAATCAGAAAAGAATATATTTAGGCACGGATTACACGGATTTCACGGTTTTAGTGCTATGATTACGTAAAACAACCGTGTTAATCCGTGTAATCCGTGCCTAATCCTCAATTTATAATTTTGTTCATTTCTGTACGGAAAGAAATAATCTGAAAGCAACCGGTTTTTTCAGATTAGTCTGTTTAAAAAGTAAATTGGCGGCGGCGAAATTCTTTCTTTTCTTTCTTAATAATTCTATTTCTTTAGAATAGAATTATATACTCTTCTCTACTCTTCTCTTCTCTACTGGTTTTGATTGGGTTTTTGCGCCCTATCCATGGGGGGGTCAGAGCTTTTAGTTTTTCAAATCAAGTAATATTTCCCCCATTGTTTTTTACCGAATTTCCTCCCGTTTTTCATTCGCTTTCCGGTAGTATTAGGTATTAAGTATGAATGCGAATCAGCAGTTGAGTCCGGTTCAATAACAAATGAACCGGACTCATTGCCTTCGTTATTTATTTGTTAAAATCTGTACGATTCGTTCGGCTGTTCGACCATCCCAGCGTTCGGGAAGTTCGCCTTTTTTCCATTCGCCTTTCATCAGCGTATCCATAGCCCGAGCGAGTGCGGACGGATCTTCACCGACCAGTTCATTCGTTCCTACGCGCCACGTTTCCGGATGTTCGGCATACGTATTGAGCGTAATGCAAGGGATGCCGAGGAACGTAGCTTCTTCGGCTACATTGCCGGAGTCCGTAATGATTCCTTTGGCTTTGTTGATCAGGTATCCGAAGAAAAGATAATTCTGCGGAGGCATGATGTGGAGATTCGGGGCTTCTATGCCGAGGTCTTTGACCGCATTGCGCACATAGGTGTGCATGGGAGCCACGATAGGCATACCGTCCGCTTTTTCGATCATAGTTTCCATCAATTGTCGCAGATTCTCTTTGTTGTTGAGTAGTACGCGTCGGTTGAGGGTGAGCAGGAGGTAATTGCCTTCCTGAAGTCCCAGAACAGAGAACCATACCGGCTTAAGCAGTCGGTTCCGGTTGAAGCGGACAGTGTCTACCAAAATGTTGCCGACGTAATAAACGTTTTCGCTTTCCGTACCCGTCTGATTCAGGTTTCGGTTGGCTACCATGCCGGCGGTAAACAGATAGTCGGATATTCCGTCGGTAATCATACGGTTCACTTCCTTCGGCATCTTCATGTCAAACGAACGTGTACCGGCTACCAGATGAGCTACTTTGATTCCTTGTTTCTTGGCTACGATGGCACAACTCATGGTTGCTGTCAGGTCGTCCACTACCAGAACGACATGTGCCGGATTCTCCGTCAGTTCCTGCTCGAAAGCGATCATGATTCCGGCTGCCAGACTGGTGGGGTTACTGCTCTCCACTCCGAGGTAAACGTCGGGAGCTTTCATGTCGAGATCCGAAAACAGGGAAGCATCCAGACTTGTATCGTCCCGTCTGCCTGTATATACCAAACGGTAGGAAATGCTTTTACCCAGCCCTCTTGCGGCTTCGATAGCGCGCGTGATAGGGGCTATTTTCATGAAATTGGGGCGTGCCCCGGCAACAATTGTTATTTTCATATTGTTTCTATCTAATTCGTGTAGCAAAAGTACATTTTCTTACGGAATTTATTCGTTACTTTGCATACAAAATAACAAATATATGCCCACATTCGTTCAGATTCTTGATTTTATAGGCACATTTGCCTTTGCTATTAGTGGTATCCGGCTAGCTTCGGCAAAGCGTTTCGACTGGTTCGGAGCTTATGTTGTAGGTCTTGCTACCGCTATCGGTGGCGGTACTATTCGTGATGTACTGCTGGATGTGACTCCCGGATGGATGACGAACCCTATCTATTTAATCTGTACAGGACTTGCCTTAATCTGGGTAATCTGCTTTGGCCGCTGGCTGATTCGTTTGAATAATACCTTTTTTATATTCGATACCATCGGACTCGCACTGTTTACGGTAGTCGGTGTGGGCAAAAGTATCGCTTTGGGCTATCCCTTCTGGGTGGCTATCATTATGGGTAGTATCACCGGTGCGGCGGGAGGTGTGATCCGTGATGTCTTCATTAATGAGATACCTCTGATTTTTCGAAAAGAGATCTATGCGATGGCATGTGTAGTAGGCGGCATCGCTTACTGGCTGTGCGATGCCGCAGGTATGGAATCTTATGTCTGTCAGCTCGTTGGCGGATCAGCGGTGTTCATCACGCGTATTCTTGCTGTGAAATACCACATTTGCCTTCCTATATTAAAAGGTAGCGAAGAGACTGACAGTGATTCTTAAGGATTTTACTTCTTGTTCTCTGTATCCAGTTCTCCCCGATAACTGATGGACTGGCGATTCTGCATGATGACGTCAATGCTGGCAGTACCGTTCGAGAATACTTTGGCACTGAACTCAAAGAAATCTTCCGGACTTCGGGCGGAGAACTTGATAACTGCATTTCCCTTCTTATCCAAATCCATTGTATATTCTTTGAGGGGGGCATTGAAGATCAGCCCGCTTCCTCCGCCATAAGGAACGCTATAAGCACGTCCGTAGTAGGGCAGGTAAGAGAATACCGAATCATTTCTGATTTCCAGCGAGTATGGAGAACTCAAAGTGATATTACGTCCACGCATGGGCATAGCTGTGTTGACGTCTATCTTGTAGTTTTCTGATACGATCAGCTGTCTGACAGCTTCTTTCTTTTGTTCCTTCTTCTCTTTCTTGGTTTGTGCGGAAAGAGTTGGGATTCCTGCCAGCATAGCCAGCAGTAGCATAAGGATTTGTTTTTTTGTTTTCATATCAGTTATAGTTTAGTGTATATATGTATAACACTCAAATATACTAAAAATAAGGAGTCTCCCTGCTTTCTTTAATGAAAATTAAACAGAAATCCCTAGAACTGTTCCAGAATGGAGATTCGTTTCTCGATAGGGGGATGTGTGGCAAAGAGACCGCTAAAGCCGCTGAGAGCACTTTCTGACTGCTTGCCGGGATTCTGAATGAATAACTGTGCCACATCTCCGCGTTTTACAGCTTCTATATTCGGATCATCTGAAATCTTACGCAGGGCACTGGCCAGTGCCAACGGGTTCTTTGTCATTTCAGCCGACCCGGCATCTGCCATATATTCACGTTTCCGTGAAATGGCGAAACGCATCAGGCTGGCAAAGAAGAAGCCGACAGCAGCGATTACTAAAGCAATCAGCATAATGAGGATGACACCTCCGCCATTTTTCCCATTGCTGCGTATGCGCGTGTGCGTGATAGTATAGAAGGTGATTTGTGCCAGCATCGAGAAGATTCCGACAAATACAATGGAGACAATTAGCAGGCGTACGTCCCGGTTGCGGATATGAGTCAGTTCATGGGCGATGACCGCTTCGAGTTCTTCATCGTTCAACTTCTGAATAATCCCCCTTGAGAGGGTGACGGTATAAGTACGGTCGTTGATGCCACTGGCAAAAGCGTTCAGCGAATTGTCGTCAATGATGTTGATTTTAGGAGTCTTCATTCCGTTCGCCATGCAGAGGTTCTCTACCAGATTGTAGACACGTTTGTTCTCCCTGCGGTCGAGCGGCTTTGCACCTGTGGCAGCTTTGATAATGCTTGTATTCATCCAGAAAGCAATCAGGAACCAGATCAGTACGATGCCCATTGTGTAGGGGAGGGCATTGATAAATAAAGGATTGATCATTTCCAGCATCCCTGTCTCCATGCTCTCGTCATGTCCTAGGGCAACCAGCAAGTAGCATGCCAAATAAAGCAGTGCTGCTACCAGGCAAGGAAATAGAAATAACAGAAAGACAGAGCGGCGGTTGTTCCGGCTCTGCTGTGTTTGAATTCCGACGTACTGCATGTGTGCTTCGTTTTTTAGAAACTGATCTTCGGCGCTTGTTCCAGGTTGGCACGTTCGTTGGTACCCAGATCGAACATAATTTCTCTGCGGAATCCTGCCATACCTGCTACGATATTGGACGGGAATGTCTGAACGGCGTTATTATATTCCTTCGTTGCCGAGTTAAAGTAACGGCGTACAGCGGCTAATTTATTCTCCACATCGGATACTTCTTCCTGCAATTGCAGGAAATTCTGGTTAGCTTTCAGGTCGGGATAAGCCTCCAGAGTGATTTTCAATCCCGATAAAGCGGAAGATAACTGATTCTCGGCTGCTATTTTTTCGTCGATCGTTTTAGCGCTGACTGCACCGTTACGTGCCTGAATCACCCGGTCGAGCGTTTCTTTTTCGTGTGAGGCATATCCTTTCACAGTCTCCACTAACTGCGGGATAAGATCGTGACGTTGTTTCAGTTGCACGTCGATGTCTGCAAACGCATTTTCACGGTTGTTTCTCAGTCTCACCAATGAGTTGTACATGGAAGCAAATATGATTCCTAATAATACGATAATTCCTACGATAATAAGTATAGCCATGTCTTTATCTTTTAGTTAATAATACTAGCCAAAAGTAAGTTATTTTGCATTGCCAAGCAAGTAGAAGAGAATAAAAATAGTTCTAAACCACCTAAAAACTATCAAAAAGCACCTGAAAACTATCATTTGACAGTTTCACCCCCTAAGAAATGACGAATTTCCCCCTGTTTGAGTCATAAAATACCTTTAAACTTGCAAATGTCAAGAAAGAAACGAAATATTAACCGTAAAACCCTTAAAGTATGAAAAGTTTAAGTTTCAGAAAAGATTTAATTGGAGTTCAGGAAGAGTTGCTTCGTTTTGCTTATAAATTAACTGCCAATCGTGAAGAAGCAAATGATTTATTGCAAGAAACATCATTAAAGGCCTTGGATAACGAGGAAAAATATGTTCCCGATACAAATTTCAAAGGATGGATGTATACGATCATGCGTAACATCTTTATTAATAACTACCGTAAAATAGTACGTGACCAGACATTCGTAGATCAGACCGACAATCTGTATCACTTGAATCTCCCTCAAGACTCAGGATTTGAAAGTACGGAAGGCGCTTATGACTTGAAAGAGATGCACCGCATCGTCAACGCGCTGCCGAAGGAATATAAAGTACCATTCTCGATGCACGTATCCGGTTTTAAATACCGTGAAATCGCAGAGAAACTGGACCTGCCCCTCGGAACGGTGAAGAGCCGCATATTCTTCACACGCCAACGTTTGCAACAAGAATTGAAAGATTTTGTATAAATTGGGATAACACATCAACCAGACAATTAATGCCGGTAAGGAGCAACGAGTGAGAAACTCGTTTGCTCCTTCGTTTTTGTGACAATATGATATTAAACATATCTTTATAGCCCAACTTATTCGCTGAATGTTTGTTATTATGTCAGAGAACTTTCTATATTTGTATCAACTAGTTAACCTAAGTAATATAAATCTCATCTATTTACGGCAATGAAAAAGGAAATCAAATTTAGTCTCGTTTATCGGGATATGTGGCAGTCGTCCGGCAAGTATCAACCACGTGCCGATCAGTTAGTAAGAATTGCTCCGTTAATTATCGAAATGGGTTGTTTCTCTCGTGTAGAAACCAACGGAGGTGCGTTCGAACAAGTCAATCTGCTGTATGGAGAGAACCCGAACAAAGCCGTCCGGGCTTTCACAAAACCTTTCCACGAAGCGGGCATACAAACTCACATGCTCGACCGTGGTCTGAATGGTCTCCGAATGTATCCCGTACCGGCAGATGTACGCCGGCTGATGTATAAAGTGAAGCATGCGCAAGGTGTGGACATCACCCGTATCTTTTGTGGGCTGAATGAAGTCAGGAATATTATTCCTTCCATCCGTTATGCCCTCGAAGCAGGGATGATTCCGCAGGCAACGTTGTGCATTACGTTCTCACCCGTGCATACCGTAGAATATTATACCGCTATCGCCGAGCGTCTGATAGAAGCCGGAGCACCGGAAATCTGCCTGAAAGACATGGCGGGTGTCGGTCGTCCCGAAATGCTGGGACGTCTGACGAAAGCAATCAAAGAACGGCATCCCGAAATCATCATCCAGTATCACGGACATAGCGGACCGGGGCTCTCCATGGCTTCTATTCTGGAAGTTTGTGAGAATGGCGCGGATATTATCGATGTGGCGATGGAACCTATTTCGTGGGGAAAGGTTCATCCGGATGTTATCTCCGTGCAAGCTATGCTGAAAGATGCAGGATTTCAGGTGCCGGAGACTAATATGAAGGCTTATATGAAAGCCCGTGCCATGACGCAGGAGTTTATCGACGATTTTCTGGGCTATTTTATGGACCCTACCAACAAGCATATGTCTTCTTTGCTCTTGAAATGCGGACTTCCCGGAGGTATGATGGGCTCTATGATGGCCGATCTGAAAGGAGTACATTCCGGCATTAATATGATATTGAGAGGTAAGAACGAACCGGAACTGAGCATTGACGATTTGCTCGTGATGCTGTTTGACGAAGTAGAGTATGTGTGGCCAAAACTTGGTTATCCTCCACTGGTAACCCCGTTCAGCCAATATGTGAAGAATGTGGCATTGATGAATGTGATGTCTCTTATCAAAGGAGAGGAGCGCTGGACGATGATCGACAATCATACCTGGGATATGATTCTGGGTAAAAGCGGGCGTTTGCCCGGTACACTTGCTCCCGAAATTATCGCATTGGCAAAAGAAAAAGGATATGAATTTACAGACGAAGACCCACAGAAGAATTATCCGGACCAGTTGGATGAGTATCGCAAAGAAATGACAGAAAACGGTTGGGACTTTGGAAAGGATGATGAAGAACTCTTTGAGCTGGCAATGCACGACCGTCAATACAGGGATTACAAATCGGGTGTTGCCAAGAAGCGTTTCGAGGACGACTTGCAGCGTGCCAAAGATGCTGCTTTGGCCAAACAGGGATTCTCGGAAGAAGAAGTGAAACGGATGAAGCGTGCGAAAGCCGAACCGGTGACTGCTATGGAAAAAGGCCGGATCATTTGGGAGATTGACGTGGAATCGCCTTCCATGCCACCCGAAGTGGGACATAAATATGAGCCGGATGATGTATTTTGTTATATCGCTACTCCTTGGAATACGTATGATAAGGTGTTGGCAAACTTTAGCGGTCGCGTGATCGAGGTATGTGCCAAGCAGGGGGCACTGGTCAATAAAGGTGAGCCGTTGGCGTATATTGAAAGATGTGAGGAGCCGGCATAGTGCATATATAAAATAACGGATAGAAACAATCCCTTTATTCTGGTTCTGTTTCCTGATGGAATACAGACTGGGATAAAGGGATTGCTTTATTTCTTTTTCTTCCTGGTATTCTTCTTCTCTATGGCTTTTTTCTCCACAGGAGGAAATTTAGGAACCAGGTCCATTAGTCTCAATATCTGTTTTTGTCGTCTCAAAATATATGCCGAAGGCTTTGCTGAGTTAAACCGTATCGGGTTGGGGAGCGTAGCGGCAATCAGTGCGCACTGTCCTTTGCTCAACTTGGCGGCTGTCGTATTGAATTTGTATTTGGCGGCAGCCTGTGCACCGTAAATACCTTTTCCCATTTCAATAGAGTTGAGATATACTTCCATTATTCGTTCTTTCGACCAGAACAACTCTATAAGAAAGGTGAAATAAACCTCGAATCCTTTGCGCACCCAAGATGATTGCGGCCATAGGAACACATTCTTGGCTGTCTGCTGACTGATGGTACTTGCTCCGCGCTTCCGTTTCCGTTTCTCGTTTTCTTTGATCGCTTTCTCGATCTCGATAAAATCAAATCCATTATGTTCGGCAAAACGGTTGTCTTCGGAGGCGATGACCGCCATCGGCAGTTGGGGAGATATCTTATCAAAAGAAACCCACGTGTGTTTCCACGTGGGTTTATCTCCTGACGCAAGCTGCTGTACACTTCGGATGACCATCAACGGGGTGACATACACCGGCATAAACCGATAGACAATCACAGCCAGAATGGTAGATGCAAAGAAGAAAATCAGCAGGTTGCGTGCATAACGCAATATTCTTTTAATGGGAAGCGGCTTGTGCATCTTTAATCATCTGCTCACTTGCGTACATGTAAACTTCTACACGACGATTCTGCTCTCTTCCGGCAGCTGTGTCGTTGCTGGCAACAGGATCACTTTCGCCCATTCCGTCCACACCTTTAATCTGGCTGGATGAAACGCCGCAGCTCAACAAATAACTGGCTACACTCTGTGCACGTTCCTGTGACAAGTTCAGATTCTTCTGACGACTTTGTTCGGCAGTACTGTTTCTCCAGCCCTGATTGTCGGTATATCCATAGATGGATACGTCCATGTCTCTGTTCTGGTTGAGTACGTTGTTGGCGAACTTGCTCAATGCAGACTTGGCAGCAGCACTTAGAGTCGCATTACCGGTAGTGAAAAGAATACCCGAATCGAATGTTACCTTTACTGCCTGCAATCCGTTGTTGTCAGTTATCTGCTCTACTTGTGCGCCTTCAATCTGTTTTGCTTCTGCTGCCGCTTTATCCATCTTCTTTCCGATAAGGGCACCTGTTCCTGCACCTACGGCAGTACCAATAGCCGCACCGATGGCAGCACCCTTGCCTTTACCGATAACACCGCCGAGGATAGCACCTAATGCAGCACCCGAACCACCGCCGATTGCGGCACCTTTGCCCGTATTGTTCATGCTTGCGCAGCCACTGAATATAATGGTTATACTCATGAAGAGAACCATCCATTTCATTTTGTTCATAATGCAATGTTTTTTTAATAGGTTTATAAAATAATACTTTAATAAATTAACAACGCAAAGATACATATTATTTGCCAAGGTCATACTTTTTAGGTTAAAATAACTCCGGATGATCTTTGTATATGTTAAATAACAAACGACATGGCTACCTTGTTGACACGGAAGGCAGATTTAAGCATTTTTTCCTGATCATGGTAAACCATCCCAAGAGAATCATTCCTTTAGCAATCGTTGTGACGCATACTGCCCACCAGATGCCTTCTACTCCCATGCCCATCCGTACAAACAGGATGGCAAGCGGAATACGCATATAATTGCATACGATGCTGACAATGGCAGGAGGTACGGTACGTCCGATGCCATAGAACACTCCCTGCATCGTGATTTCGAGCATCATGAATAGCTGCGAATATCCGTCGATACGCAGAAATACACCGCCGGCTTCATAAGCCGCCTGTTCGGGGACAAAAATTGAAAAGACTTCGTTTCCGTAAAAAATGAACAGCAGTGTGCAGAAAGTACCGAAGATTCCTGTCATCCACAAGGTAGTATGCCATGCTTTCAGCACGCGCTCTATTCGTCCGGCAGCGAAATTCTGTGCAATAAAGGCGCTAAGTGCGGTGGAGAAGCCTTGGGAGGTATTCCAGGTGATAGCTTCTATTTGTCCTCCGGTGGTGAAGGTCATCAGTCCGATGTGTCCGCCCTGTTCGGAGGCGGTGCGGCAGAGGAACATGTTGACAAACGCAAATAACGTGTTCAGGGTAGCTACGGGCAGACCTAATTTCAGAATACGCCGTGTGTACTTCTTCTTCAGGCGGGAGAAGAATGGGAAACCGCCGAGCAGGGCGTCCTTGCGGAAACGTAGTTGGTAGATGAAGATAGCGAAAACAGTAGCTTGCGAAAGCCATGTGGCATAGGCGGCACCGTTTGTACCCAGGCCGAATCCGAAGATAAACAGGGGATCGAGAATGATGTTCATAATCAGTCCTGTACCGCTGATATAAAACGGGATTTTGCTTCGTCCTGCTGCATTATAGATACCGGTAAAGGCGGCAGACAGGAATATGAACGGTAATGCGGTGGAGATAATCCGCAGGTATTCGATAGCATTGACCGTGATGTGCTCTTTGAGCTCGTAAATCCGGATAATGGGACTTGCGAATGTGAAAAGCAATCCGCCCCAGCAGAGCGAAATGATCAGTGCAATCGTGATATTGTGTGAAGCGAACTGACGGGCATCTTCTTGGTTTTGTGCACCGATGGATTGTCCTACGCTGACTTCGGACCCTACCTTATTTAATAAGGAGATAGAACCGGACATCCACGTCAGGATTCCTACAGAACCGATGGCTGCTACGGCTTCACTTCCCAACCGTCCCACCCATGCCATATCCGTAAGGCTGTATGCCATCTGTATAAACGATGTTGCCATGATGGGCATCGCCAGATTGAACAGTTGGCGGTTGATAGGACCATGTGTCAGATTCTTTATCCCTTGCATATTACTTTTTCTATTTAAAAGGAGGCGCAAAGATACATAAAATTACTATCTTCGCACATCAAAATATTCATTAATCAAAGTATACAGATACTATGAAACAAAAAATCTCTTCTTTTTGGGTATTGCTCGTCCTGTTGTTAGCAGGTCTGCAAGCCTCGGCACAAAGTGCGCCAAAACCATTTGATATTGAACAACCTTCTCTTCGTGTTTTTCTTCCGGCACCGGAATTGGCAACTGGGCGTGCGGTGGTAGCTTGCCCGGGTGGGGGATACTCCGGCTTGGCGGTCAATCATGAAGGGTATGACTGGGCACCATATTTCAACAAACAAGGAATTGCATTGATCGTTCTTAAATACCGGATGCCGAAAGGGGACCGCACTCTCCCGATCTCTGATGCCGAAGCCGCCATGAAAATGGTACGCGACAGTGCTGACGTATGGAATCTGAATCCGAATGATATTGGTATCATGGGATCTTCCGCCGGAGGTCATCTGGCTTCGACAATCGCTACACATGCGCCTAAAGAGCTTCGTCCTAATTTCCAGATTCTCTTCTATCCGGTGATTACGATGGATAAATCTTTTACCCACATGGGCTCTCATGACAATCTGTTGGGCAAAGATGCTTCTGAAGAACTGGAAAAAGAATTCTCTAACGAGAAGCAGGTGACAAAGGAAACTCCCCGTGCGTTCATTGTTTATAGTGATGATGATAAAGTCGTTCCTCCTGCCAATGGAGTCAACTATTATCTGGCTCTGAATAAGAAAGGCGTTCCCTCCGTTCTCCACATTTATCCCACAGGCGGACATGGTTGGGGAATCCGTGAAGACTTCCTCTACAAGAGTGAAATGCAGAACGAACTGACCTCTTGGTTGCGTAGCTTCAAAGCTCCCCGCAAAGATGCCGTACGTGTAGCTTGCATCGGCAACAGCATTACGTTCGGAGCAGGAATAAAGAATCGCAGCCGCGATAGTTATCCTTCCGTATTGTCTCGTATGCTGGGCGATGGTTACTGGGTGAAAAACTTCGGAGTAAGTGCCCGCACTATGTTGAACAAAGGAGATCATCCGTATATGAATGAACTTGCCTACAAGAATGCATTAGCTTTCAATCCTAATATCGTTGTTATCAAACTCGGGACAAACGACAGTAAATCATTCAACTGGAAATACAAAGCCGACTTTATGAAAGATGCGCAGACAATGATTGATGCCTTCAAAGCCCTTCCGGCACAACCGAAGATTTATCTCTGCTATCCTTCCAAAGCCTATCTGACAGGTGACGGTATCAACGATGATATTATCTCCAAAGAGATCATCCCGATGATAAGGAAACTTGCCAGGAAAAACAACCTGTCTGTCATAGACCTCCATACTGCTATGGACGGAATGCCCGAACTTTTTCCGGACCGCATTCATCCGAATGAAAAGGGAGCCAAAGTAATGGCAGAAACTGTCCGTCGATCTATCATCTCTTTAAAATAAAAAAGATGTTATTGACTATTGAGCTTTTGACCGGATAATTGTATTAATAATATAGCCTTGATATAGGAAAGGAGAATATAATGGTCAGAACAATTGTTGTTTTCGTTTTTGTAACTTCTGCATGTGTTACTGCTGCCTTTTCCCAAACTGTAGAAAAGGAGAATAAAGTAGACGTGCAAAAGAAAAATAGTTCTACGGAAGTAAGCGGACGTTTATTGCTTGAAACAAAAGACATAGAACCGAAGTTGCCGGATATGGAGGTCAAAAAGAAAGCAGCAGATGATAAGTCCACGCAGTCATACGGCTTGACACCCTCAAACCCTGCATCGGGCTTATCTCCTTATTTTTATGATTTTCCTGCATTGCTGGAAAGTAATCCGACATTGACGGATTTTTATAACTTCCGGTGGTATCCGATGAATGGGCGACTTTCTTTTATTGGGAGTGCGGAACAGAAAACTTATTTGGGATTAGGACAATATATGGCAGTCAATGCCGGAGTGCGCTGGGTACCTTCCCAAAGATTTTTCGTTGAGGCAGGAGGTGCCTATAGCCGGCAATACTACTTGGTTTTGCCTATAGCGAGGCAAGATATAGCAGGAATGTATACGAGGATGCAATATACTTTGGCCAGAAATGTCCGTCTAAATGTCTGGGGACAGTACTTTATCTGGGGCAATACGCCTCCTCCGGCTTATAATCCGATATTTCCACATACGGGGATGGGAGCCTCCATATCGGTCGATGTGAAAAAGAATACGGAAGTAAGTGTCGGTGCTGAATATCAGTATGACAAGAATTCAAAGGAATGGAAGATGGAAACGTCAGGCCGCATATCCATTGGCTTTTAACACGGCTGGCTTTTGTCACAGCGTAATTATGTCGTTTCAGCAATTGTAGGCATGTCTCCTGTTTTTTATAGCAAAGGCATTTCAACTCTTGTGACATGTTCTTCTTCGGGCACATCCGGATTACTGTAATAATATTCTATTGATGTTCCGGAAGCCTTATATCCATTTGTCTTTATCCATTCGGCCATCTCGTTATACAGTTGTGCCAATTCATTGTAGTTTCCTCTGTGCAAGCATGAGACTATTCTTCTGGCGGGGATGATGACAGACTTTATGTTTCCGGTCCCTTGTAGAGTTCTCGACGATTTCAATCCGATAATCATTCTTACATGTTCTTCGGTCAGGCTTTCAAAGTCGGGGTACCCGACAAAGGGAATATTGGTGGTCACTTCCCCTTGCTCCTTGAATAAAGTGTCGATTCTTACAAAGTTCTCTCCGATAGCTTGTGGCATTCCTTTCATGTCGGTTTGCACTTCGATAGCCAGAGCAGGCTGCTCCGGTTGCTGTAAAAGCATGATTTCTGATATCTTTGCCATAGATTCTGTTTTTAATGATGATTACTTCCGTATGACCGGTATATATATGTCTGTTAGCAACTCCGATGTTTCTGTAGTAGACGGACGATTCATATATACCTCAAAGCTGGATGTACTTTGAGGATGGTATTTACTTTTCGGGAACCATTCCTCATAAATCATCCTGTACGCTTTGTATAAAGAAGAATAGCTTCCCTTATGCCTGAATATGGCATACCGTCCACCGGGTATCTGCATGATCCCCGGCATCGTTTTCACTTTTGAATCATCGCGAATGGTAATACCCAGATAGAATCTGCACTTATCTGTAGGTGTGATTGACGGATCGTCCATACTAAGGCTGATAAACTTGTCATACCGCTGATCGGCTTCATACTGTCTGGCGTAATGCCGTAGTTTATTCCATAGCAATTGGTATTTTATTTTGTTTTTATACGCTTCTCCTACTTCAATGCAGAATATCTTCATCGGGCTGATCACTTTTATTTCCGGCTCGATATCCGTTGCCGGATTTTTACTGTTCGGTTTATGCTTTTCTCTGTATTGGGAAGTTGATATACCAAAATGTTTCTTAAAAGCTTTAGCAATGCTGGATTTAGTCTGATAACTTGTCTGCTCTATTATTTGTTTCAGTGTATAGTCTGTTGAGATCAGCAAATGTGCAACATGTTCAATGCGCAAACGCTGTATATAGCTGCCGATATTTTCTCCGGTAGCGGCAAGGAACACTCTTCTGAAATGGTATTTGGACAGCCCGCTCATTGAACTCAGTGTATCAGTATCCAATATCTCCGTCAGATGACAGTTGATGTACACTATTATGTTCTGAATCATCTTGTGATGCAGATAGCTTGTTTCCACCTTTTGCCGCCATCTGTTCAGTGTAGGAAGCCGTTTATTCAGTATATTCCTCAGTTCTTCCGGAGAATAGTCCGTATCTGCATATTCATTATATTTATCTGTATATTTTATCCAGATATCGATCATTTCCCACATGGATATGTCGACAATGTATTTTCCCTCCTTCAGGCAATAATAGCAAAACTCATCACTTCTCGAACCGTCAGAGTTAGTACCTAGATATTCTTCCACATCAAAGCGAAGCGGCATTCCGCAACTTTGGCAATATCTTTTATTTATTTCGGATTCAACCATTTGTCTATTCTTGCTTTGCTTGCAAAAATAAGCTATTTTTCCGGTAAGCAGTTGTCCGGAATAGGCATCTTTTTATTAACAAATGTTCATTTCTGCTATTTCCTAAAGTTGTATCTTTCCTTTGTATGGAGGAAGTATCAGTCAGTTCCCTTCTGTCATCGGTCTGCTGCTAACCGGTTTTATTGCCGATAGGCTGGGGTGGAGAATATTTTCATCATCGGAGGAGTAGCGATCAGCATTAATATCTCTTATCCGTATATACGAATAAAAGAAGAAAAGTCTCCAATAACCATTGATTATCAGAGACTTTTCTTCTTTTTTAGTGATCCGCCTGGGTCATGAACCAAGCGTTATTTCTTCCTCAATATCAGTACTTTCAGAAATTTCGGCTTTGCATCCGTCACGCTTTAGTCCTTAAAAACTGTCTGCTGTTGTCCGGTGTCTGTCTGCCAACATCTTGGGTTCAAATGTACGCATTATTTTTGGATTATGCAAACCGTTGAAAATAAACATTCTAAGGTTAGGTCGAGTAGGTCTGGGCATTTCAGCCCA
>NZ_KV804295.1:0-49181 GCF_001811315.1 Bacteroides sp. HMSC067B03
ATCTAGCTGAAGCATAAAATTAGAAGTTTAACAAACTAAGTAGCAGAAGTATATGCAAATCATTCAATTTGTTTTTTCGGTCATCATCGCTCTTTGTGCAGTGGCTATGTTTGTCGGAGCGGTAATAACGCCAAGTCCGATAAAGGTTGTGTCGGTTACGTTGTTGGCTCTTATTTGCCTATTCTCCTTGTTTCTCGTGAAATTGGCTTATTGTGAAATGAAATCTAAAAATGATATACTATGAAAGTGTCAGAACAATTTAAAAGTACCATCAAGGCATACCTTGATAATATGGCAGCGGTGGATAGTCTGTTTGCTCCAGTCTATCAAAAACCTACAAAGAATATAGATAATTGCATTACCTATATTTTAAACCAAGTGAAGAAAAGCGGTTGCTGTGGTTTTAGTGATGATGAAATTTTTGGTATGGCGTTGCACTATTATCAGGAAGATAATATTGAGGTGGGTAGCCCATTGAAATGTAATGTAGTCGTAAATCATCATGTTGAATTGTCAGAGGAAGAAAAGAAAGCGGCTCGTGAGGCTGCTATCAAAAAATTGCAGGAGGAAGAATTGGCAAAGTTGAAGAAGCGTCAACAAGCTAAACGTGAGAACAACACCGAAGTACAAACCCAGTTAACTCTTTTTTGATATGAAACCCAAGACAAAATTACAAATGGAAATCGTGAATGGGAGCAGGAAGTTAGCTCCCGTTTCAGAGGCTCAAAAGCGTTATGCCTATAAACATTGCTTTGTGCATTATTTCAAGCGTGATGCAAAGGGGAATTGCTTTTGTTTGGATTGTGGGCATACATGGCGGGATAAGGAAGATAAGAAAAACTGTAAATGTCCTCATTGCGGTATGAACCTGAAATTGGAGAATAGCAGGAAAAGGACGGCTGTATATAAAGAATATTTTTGTGTGATTACTACATACAAGCAATATCAAGTTATCCGTTTTTTTATGGTGGACTGCCGGCTGAAAAAAGGGTCTCCGGCTAATTACTTTATAATTGAGGCGGTACAGTGTTGGATGAATAAAGAGGGCAAGACAGAAACGCTGTCTTTGCTGCGGGGCATGTCTATATTTTATTACGATGCATGGATATATGGAAGTTCTTTGGAATTGCGTAAGCGGAATGTGCATCATGACCGTATTTATGATATTTGCCCGGCAGTTATCTATCCGAGAATGAAAGTGATACCCGAACTTACGAGGAATGGATTTAAGGGTGCCTTTTATGATATTTGTCCGAGTTCCTTCTTTATGACATTATTAACTGATAATCGGATGGAGATATTATATAAGGCAGGGCAAATGAATTTGTTCTTGAGATTTTTAGAGAGAAAATACGGTATAGATAAGTATTGGACGTATGTAAAAATCTGTTTAAGACATGACTATGTGATACATGATGCGGACTTGTGGCTGGACTATGTGGATATGCTGATAGAAAATAAATTGGATGCGAGAAATCCTCATTATTTGTGTCCGTTGAATGTAGAAGAAGCGCATGATTGGGTGATGGGGAAATGTAAGAAAAAATATTCTGAAAAGGATGAAAAAGACTATATTGCTGCCAAATCACGTTTCTTTAATCTTTCGTTTGCGGATGGAAATATTATGGTTCGGGTATTGGAAAGCCTTTCGGACTTTTACAAAGAGGGAAAGTTGCTGCATCATTGTGTATTCAGCAACGCCTATTATAAGAGAGAAGATTCGTTGATAATGTCGGCAACGGTGGATGGAAGGCGCATGGAAACGGTGGAGTTTTCACTTAGCAGGATGGAGGTGTGCCAGTGTCGTGGAAAGTCTAACCAATTATCAGCCTATCATGACCGGATTCTGAATTTGGTACGGGATAATATACCGTTGATAAGGGAAAGGATGGTAGTGTAATGAATAGCCCACACATCTAAATGTGTGGGAGTTCTTTTTTGGAAGACGCCCAAAAAAGAACCCCAAAAAACGTTGTCGCTACACATCGTTACGCTCGGATTATTTGCTTGTCGGCTTTAGTTTGCCGATACATTTTTCCATGTCGGGGGACAATAGGAAAGAAGCCGTCTTTTTCTGCTGCACCCCTGAGTGTGGCTGGACGATGGCATACCTGCATTTTAATATCTTGCCGATAACTTCCGTACTGTCACGGTGCAGGTACATGGCTTTCATGGCATCCGTTGCTTTCAGGCTTTTTTCGGCTTCCATATAGGCGGAAAAGGACGGTTTGAATAAGGCACGGGGACTTTCCGCTTTCTGTATGACAGCGGATAATTGTGCGCTTTTGTTGTTCAGGTAGCACAGGCTGTCCGATACGGTGACGTCTTCTGTTTCCAACACTTCCAGTAGTTCGAACTTTAAATCCGTCCAGGTGCCGTGAGAATCTGTCTGAACCCATTCCGCAATGGCCTTCTCATAGCCGGGTTTGCTGCATGAGGAAAAGGCAATGAGCAGCATACAAAAAAATAAATGCTTGATATTCATATTGATCTGATTTTATAGGTTGTCGTATTATGTGATGGAGCAAATCTATGAGGTTACTGGCCGTCCTCCGTGGAGGAACAGATGCCACACGAGATTTTCAGATCATCGTTCCAATCCTTGTTTTCCGAAAGTTCGACGTTCTTCAGTTTCCGTACCTTGTTGCGGAGTTCATCGTTACTCAGGCTCTCGACATCAGTCGTATCGCCATGAAAGTAACGATGCAGCCATAGAGTGTACTTGTGCCCTTGTTTGTCGTTGTCAAAGATGCTCCGGAGCTCCTTTACCTGGTTCTTGTCAAGAATCAGGCGTAATAGCCTCATTTGTCCTTCCGTGAATGTCCCTTCCGTAGATACATATACAAGATTGAGGTCGTTTCCGGAATGGCGTAATTGATAGTGGGAGATACAGTCTATAAATGACTCCCCAATGTAGAGAATGTCTATCGGGCGGCTTTTGTCATGGTTGCTGGTCGCCAGACAGTCGAACTTGCCACCGATAATCCCTTTGAATGTTTCATTTCGTTGAGAAATGGCTTGCACACCGTTTTCATTGTACATCTTGATGCACACGTTGCGGTAAACACTCCCTTTGTTCTTTACCTCACGGATAAAGAAAGTGTCTTTGAAGAACCGGCTTTCAATGCTTTCTTTCAGGATACCTCTTTTCTGGAGATAATTGCCCTTGTAGGGTTGTAGCTGGCTCAAGTAGAATTGAAGTTCGTCCGCTCTCATGCTTGTGTTACCTACTTCATACCGGCTTTTTTCGGGTGTCGTGATGCGGTTGGTGTTGATGTAGTTCTGAAGGATCTCCCCCACCTCGCGCAAGGACGGCATTTTTCCGGTTGTTTCAAATAGATGTTCCTGCATCAGATCCATGATACTGCGGCCACGCACGCTGTCACTATGCACGTCCCAATAGGTGTATTGGTTCTGCGAGTTCCGCTTGATGACGATGGTATGCGTTCCGTTGCTCATTTTGGGACAGGAGTTGGAAGAGCCTTCCACGATTTTCCATCCTAGTTCCAGCAGGAAATCGGGCAGAGAAATGGTTGTTTTTATCTGATTGAAATCGACTTTCATAACGTTGACTGGATTAGTTGAATCTCATTTTATCTGAGCTTAGATTATAAATGAGAAAGATTATCTTTCATAAAGATAAGAAATATCATCTAAATATGGAAGAGAAAGTATATGTTTTTTGATTCGTCTGCATTTTTATTTCAAGGTACTGTAAACCAAATCAACAGTAGTGTCTATACCGGGAACGGCCTCCAACTGTTTGCTCTGGTTGAATACGCTTTCCCCGTCTTTTTTTATCTGCATGGTGATGATAGCACTCTCTTTTGAATAGAGAATGCCTTGCACGGTAATTTGGCTGACAGGCTTTTCCGTGCTGTATTCCGCTTTATCGGTGAAACTCTCATCTACGGAAGCTGCGGAGGTACCGGTGCGTTCGTTCCTGAATCTCACGCCGTCAAGATTATATATATGCACACTGCCTTTGGGTGAGGAACCGGTTACGGCTACGGTGATGTGATACATGCCGGCTTTGTCTGTTTCCGATTGGATTTCCTCTTTGTTGCATGAAGCGGCCAATAAGCAGGCTGCCGCTAATAATGAATGAATTTTTCTCATGGTAGGATTCTTTTGTTGAATGTTATCGGATGATTTTTTGTTCTGTCTTGTGTGTCCCGGTTGGCGGAATTGCTGACTTTTCTTTTAATTTGTCCTCTATCTTTTTGAGGATGGCGTTGACATCTTCAATGATTTTGATGTAGTTCTGCTGGATAATCTCTTCCAGGATTTCCAGTTCCATCTCTTCTTTGCCGTTGCCCAGTTTGACCGGTAAGGAGAAACGGGGTATCTCCTTCTCTTCAAAACGGCACATATCCATCTGCACGCTGAAGAATGGCGGCTTGCCTCCGGCAATCTTGCCAATGAAGTGTCCGGCTGCTTGTCCGGCAATGTCCCTTGCCTTTAAGACTTTTTCTTTTTGCAGGCTCTCCGTGACACTGTTATTGCCACCGGCTTGGTGTGAATAAGATTCTTGCGCTTCTTTCTTCTCCCCAAGCAAGTTCTCGATGTCTTTGGCGGTCTTCTCATTTCCGGTCATACCGTAAGCCTGCGTTCCGCAGGAGGCTTTCAGGATGTTGGCACTTTTCTCTCCATAGTCCCTGACCGCTTGGTTGAAGTCCTGAACGGCGAGAATGGTAGCGACATTGTGCTTCCGGGCGGTTCCGATGAAAGTGTCAATGCCTTGCAACAGGATGGTCGGAAATTCATCTACCATGAATATGCTGGTCGCTTTGCCGGGATTGTTCATCTGTGACATCAAGACGCTGCCGATGCAGGAAATAGCAGGGGAAACGGCTTCCTTGATGGTGGGCGCATTGCCTACGCATAACAGCGTTGGGTGTTCCTTGTTGGTTATATCCAAAGAGAACTCTTCTTCGGGAAGTGGCGACAACACCCAGAAGATGTATTTGTTGTTCAGGAGTACCAACGGAGTCTGTGCGGATGATACGGCTCCGGCTGTCTGCTGTTGTGCACCCAGTTTCCAGGCGGTCAGCATGGAGGACATGTTCAATGCGATTTCAGGATCTTCCGACAGCCAGTGGAATACTAGGTTGCTGTCAGAAAGGGCAAGGGCTATCACATGGGGCAGCGTACAGATACCAAGCTTCCTTTCCTTGAAACATTTATAGGCGATTGAATAGACGTAGTTGATGGCATTGTTGGCCCAAAAGTCGGTCTTTTCCTTCCAGCTTGCTTCCAGATTCTTCATCAGTGTCATGATGATATTGCGGATGAATAGCGATTCGTTTCCCTTTGACATGTATTGCGGAGAAAGTACGTTCACCCTGACCGTGCGTGACATATCCACAAAGTTGATATAGGCGAAACGGGGTGTTTCCATCCCCTTGTTCCGGAAATGTTCGATGCTTCCGTATGCGATACGTGAGAGGATGGGTGACTTGTCCTTGGTGGGATCACCCTCCCAATCGTACACGAATCCGGCATAGTTGCGCTCGGCGCACTGGTAGATGATTCCCTTGATCCAGCTCTCTGATTTACCGCTTCCCGGACCGCCGTCGATATAGACATTCTGCTGCGGCTTATGGATGACCAGCGGCCCGGAGGCGGTTTCAAAGCGGAAGTAGAAAGCCGATTCTTCCCGGCTTAACCCGAAAATGCTATCATCGGATTGGGCATGACGCCGGATGAAATAAGGCAGAGTCTTGATGACAAGCAGCGTGTACGCTACGAATAGAATGGGAAATACAAATAGGTTATACCACGCTGATAACCGGCTGAATCCGACAACCAGCATGGATGCCGTAACCAGTGTCATACTGGTGTAAACCCATTTCTTGTTTTCGTCTTTCACTTTGCCAACCGGAAAGAGAAAAGCGAGGCCTCCGATCAGGATAACGTAGAGAAACCGGAATAGGATATCCTTCTCCATCAGCCTTTCCCACATGGCCGGATTACGTAGTGGAGCGTATAATCCCGTAACGATAGCCCACTGAAACAGTACGGCTGTCCCGATGAGCGTGGATAGCAGGATCAGGATGAATGACAGGTCTTTCTTCTCTCTTTCCATGGCCGTTGCTGTTATTGGGGTTGTCCGGATGCCGTTCCGTCACCGCTCTCTTTTTTCTCTGCCTTTCCCAGTAACTCAATGCGTGAGACGGTCAGGCTGACGGATGGGATGTGGCTACCGTCATCCTTCTGGAATACATCGGCATACACATCGCCGCAGACATATACCTGTGTCCCTTTTTTCAGATACTCAAAGACTTTACTCTCGTAATTCACGAAACAGCATACCCATAGGGTCTGTTCCTCGTTGTTCACGTTCTTGTACTTGGTGGATACATGGAAGTTGAATCCTTTTCCGTTCTTGTTCTGCCGGGCATCCGCACCGACATAACCGATAATTTGTCCTGTAAACATAATGATGGTTTTTAAAAGTTTATAATCCGAGCTGTGGCTCATTCATATTTTTCATGGCTGGCTCCGCTTCCATGGAAGGCAGCGAAATGCCGAAAGTGCTGTGTAGCGTTTCAAGGTTGTCGGCTGTAGGATGGTTTGCCGCAACACTTTCCAATAACCGTGATGAAGGGGTAAAACCTTCGTTTTTCATCTGCTCCAATACCGGACGGTTGTCTTGCAGGACGGCCTGCGTGAACCGTTCCTCCGGTGTGAGGTACTGTTCCATCCGTGCGGTATGTTCCTGAATCATATTGCTGGCTTTTCCTACATCGGCAAGGATGTTGTAGATGAATTTGGGATCTTCTTTCAAGGCTCCCAGCCAGTTTTTTAGATACATGGCATTTTCTTCCCGGATATGGGTGGATATTCCCAGGCTTTGCCCGACGGTAGCGGAGGTGAGTTCGGCAACCAGTTCCTCTTTGGCATATTGCTTGTCTCCGAAAATCACGCCTTTTTCCCGGTTCAGATGCTCAGGTTCTCCAGTCGAGTGCGCCATCTCATGCAGTAGTGTGGAGTAGAAATTCTCTCCGTCCTTAAACTGCCCCTTCAGGGGTACGACGATATGGTTATCTTCTCCCCTTGCATGGTAAGCACTATTTCCTTCCTTGGAATAAATGGGGCAGATCCATTGCTGTTCCCGTACCATCGCATCAATCAGAGGCACGGTGAGCATCCCTTGCTCGTCCTTGATGGCCGGTATCTTGAATTGCTCCTTCAATGCTTCCCATTTCTCCGGTTTCGTTTCCTGAAGATTGGTCTGCTGTACGTTGAACACATTGTATGTCTTCAGAAACGGCGTGACCTTATATTCCTGCTGCTCGTTTTTATCCAGGTTCTTATATACGTCGAAAGGTATTTTCTTTCCGTTCTTGTCTCTTACTGAGAAATTCCAGTAAATGACTGGGAATGACTTTTCTCCTTTCAGTATGTTAAGGCCGTTGTCTTTGGCTTGCATGAAGGTCATATAGACCGGCAGGCTGTACTGCTCTTTTTCCGAAAGTAGAAACAACATGAAGGAATTTACTCCGTTGTAGGTTCTTCCCTCGATATTTTGCGGAAGTCCCCCACCCTTTATCCCGAACCAAGGCTTTTGCCAGTTGTCTTCCACCTGCTTTATCTTTTCGATCATCAGTTCGGCGAAACGCTGTAATGCTTTATCACTTGCTGTATCCATGATTTATTGGTATAGATTTCTGTTCTCGTAATCAAGCAGCCATTCTCTGGCCGTTTGGTTGTTTGTCTCTTGCTGCTTGGCAGCCATCTCTTCTTGATAGGCTTGTGCAAGCTCTTCCTGTGCAAGTAGAAACTCTAAGTCACTGATTTCTCCTGCAATGTTTTTCTGTACTAATTCATCGTAATCCATAATTCCTGATTTTTTAGGTTATAAGTCATTGAAAGCCCGGTTGATGGTGCTGGCTATCGGACGGGCCATTTCCTTGCTGTTGTCGGGTTTGGGTGTGCTGGCCAGTTTGACATCTCCCAGTGTCTTTGTGCTGCCTTCCATCCCGAAAATCTTTTGTACGGCTATCAGTGTGTTGGCTTGCACACCCGTTTCACGCATCCGGGTAAGGTCTTCTTGAGTGAGCCGGTACCCTTCTTTCTGTATCTCTTGGATGACATGAAAGTTGTCGGTCTGTGCGGCATCCAACAGACGTGCGGCCTGCCTTTCATGTTCGCCCTGTTCTTCCGGCTTGGTGCCGAACAGCTGGATGACTTCATGGGTTTGCCTTTCATCCAGACCGTGTTCCTTACCGATTCCTTTGATAAACTCTTCACTGGGTTTATATCCTTCCTCTTTGAGCTTCCCGATTTTTTCAAAGTCATGTTTGCCCACCGCTTCCTTAAACTCGGCTTCCATATTGCGCCCCTCTTCGTGTTTTTGCTCTTTTGCAGCTTCTATGTTGGCCGCATGGGCTTCCAGTTTGGGGGTCATGGCCTTGATCAGCTCTTGTGCCTTGCCGGGAGTGATACTCTGTATGTTCTGTATCATGACTCCTTTCCTGTCATCCGTCAGTTGGATGTCGGCAATGAAGTAGCCTTCCGGACTGTGCAGCAGCTTGTTCTCCAGTGCATGGCCGTTGGCGAGCAGGTATTTGTCGGCTTTGGTTAACTTGTAGCCGCCATATTCGCTGGTCTGCCCGATGATGTCGGGAATCTTGATTTCCTGGTTGGTGCGCAGGATGACGGAGTTCAGATCCCGGTCAACTTGCAGCAGGATGTCCTTCTTATTTACGGTGATGGGTACGATGTCACCGGCAAGCAGCTGTTCTTTCTCTTTCTTGCCCAACTTCTTTCCCAGCACCTTGTCCGGGATAACCAACGCCTCTTTGCGGTAGAATACGGAGATTCCGTCATCGTTGAAACGGAGCTTCCCCGGTTTGCCGTGTATCTCCATCAAATCAGACATGACACCCTTTTCCAGCTTGGTGCCTTTCCCGTCGAGGATGTTCCCTTGCTTGTAGGCGTATTCATAGAGCGACTGTCCGGTGTAGCATACCTTCAGGCGATGGTCGATGACGGTAAAGCCGTCCTTGTCATGTCCCTTCAGGTTCTCCCACCGCTTGATGCTGATGCCATCCTTCTCCAGCTCGGCGACATATTTAGGATCATTGGCACGTTCCTTGTCAAAAAGGGCGGATACACGTTCTTTTGATTGGTCACGAAGGCTTTCATCGTACTTTGCTCCGGCTTTTTCCCTGATTTCGCTTACGCTCATGCTCAGCTCTTCCCCGTCTTTGCGGAACCGGAAATATCCGTCCCGGTATTCGGTCTGATAGCCCAGTGATTCGGCGATGCCGCCGAACTGTCCCACGTTGTCGAACATATAGGTGTCTAATGCTTCTCTCAGTTTCATGGCTGTGGCTTGTATAAGGGTTCTGCGGAAAGGATGTATTCGTTCAACACGGCCAGCTTGATGTGCCGCCCGCCGTTTCGCTCGTAAATCTCGATCTCGAATACCTTATCATCGGGTATCGTGAATTTGTCGAAACCAAGTATCAGCCGGTTCCGGCTCTTGCCCTTGATTTTCGTATCAAAATCTTTCTGATAGATAGGTTCGATGGTCGTTTCTTGCTGGATGGCGTTCTTGCTCTTCTTTTGGTCACGCTGGAAACATTTGACAAACTCGATGTCGTAGTCGATGTATGATTTGTTTTTCAGGTCAAAGATGAAAAACATGAAGTCCTCATGCACATACAGATTGGCCATTGACAACTCAAACTTGTTCTCGATGACCCCCAGGCTGTAGATGTTGCGCTTCTTGGTGCGCAGCTCTTGGATGCATCTTTCCATTTCCTCGCTGTTCACATCCACATGGGCGGTATATTTGCGCTGGTCATCAAAATTGTAGGTGAATACGGAGGTATTGCCCCGTTTGATGGTGATGTGGTAAGTGTTCATGGCCTTATCCACCACAAACAGGTTGGAATATGCCACGGCATCTTTGGCGGTTGATACTTTCAACTGGTTGTTGTAGGCGGCCAGAGTGAAGGACACCTCGTTGCCGGGCGTTCCGTAAGCGATGTCCTCCGGAAAGAAGAACTCGGCCAGATGGAGGTCGCTGACTTCTGCCTGATAGTCATGGTGCTGCCATTTCCCGTTGTCCTCGTAAATGTTCGGGTACGAATCCGTGCCGCCTTCGGGAAGGTAGCGGATGTGATAGGTGTAAACGCTTCCGTCGATGCAGACTACGGTCAGGTTGGTCTCTTCGGTGAATCCTTCCGCTTGCGCCGAGAGCCTGACGATATGGGGCGCCTCTTCTACCCGGCTGGCCATGACAAGCTCCTGTTCGCCGATGGCGATATCAGATACTTGCACAGGAAATACCAGGTGTTTCACACAGTCGAAAGAGATAAAGATGTCTTTTTGGCTGATGGCTTGTTTCCGGGGAGTGCCGTTTTCCTGAGCGAAGAGCGGCAGACTGCACACAAAGCAGTAAAACAGTAGATAAATATATTTCTTCATGTTGTCGATATGTTAAACGGTTCTTGAAAAAAAGGCGGTGAATACGGTAATGCCCCATAGAAGAAGCAGGGTAATGCCGAAAGAAACGGTCAGCGGACGGATTTCTTTAAAGGCTCGTCCGTTCCGGCGTGATACGTAGATCCGATAGCCGAAAAAGACCGCTGACAGCGCAAGCAGGTAATTGAGAATGTCTATCATAATTTGTCTATCAATGTTTGAAGGGGATGATTTTTCTTGTTCGTTTTCTCTTGTTCCATTTGCTCATAGAGCTTCTGTAACTCCGCTTGCACGGCTTGCCTACGCAACTTCGATTCCTGACTCTCTTCTTGGATATACATTTCGTAGTTGGACTTGAGATGTACCTTCACTTGTGAGAGGCTCATGTTCAAGATTTGCTTGGCTACCTGGGTGGTGGCGTTGACTACGCTGGTCACTTCGCTGGCCATCGTGCCGATGGAAGAGAGCGGCATGTCAATGTTCTGTACAAGACCTTGTTCCATACGCTTGGCTGCACTGGCTTTCAGGTTATTGGGCAGGTTCAAACCTTCCATGGCATCATTGTCGAAGACAACCACCGATACGGGATTGAGGTTGTCTCCTACCTTCAGGTTGCTGACTACCACATCGAGGCGGTTGGCTCCCAAAGTGGCGATACCGTAAAACAGCGTGTTGGCCGGTATCTTCATGCCGGATAGGGTTACGTCCTGAAGCAACCGCATCCGTACCGTACTGCCCGTGACTACGGTCTGGTCGCCGTGGATGCAAGCCCTGAAGAGGTTGCTGTTTCCCGGTGCGGAGGTCGGTTGGCGGCGTACCCGCTTGCCGTTTTCGGCATGGTAGATCGGGCCTTTTTGCATCAGGCTGTCGGCGGATGGATGGCCGGAAGGGTTGGCAGCGGCTTTCTCCGTTTTTCCCTCTTGGTCATAATTGACAATCCGTTCATACATGCGCTTGCGGTATTTGTCGGATTCTTCCAGTTCCTTGCGGATGCGTGAGTTCTTCTTGGCTTCCCGGATAATCTCGTTGAGCGCCTGCTCGTCCTCCAGTCCGTCCAGTTGGCTTTCCAGCTGATGAGAGAAGCGTCCGTTCCGGCCACCTCCGTATTCTGCCATGACTTCGCTGTACGGATCGTTCTGCATACGGCGGATGCGCTCCAGTGTGGCACGGTCATACCGCTCCTGCTGGTTTTGCAGCTCGAAGTAAAAATCAGATCCTTTGACCTGAGACTCTTTCAGGATGCGTGCCTTCTCCTGCTCTTCCAGTTTGTCCTGCTTATAGGCTTCCATCTTGTCGTTCACCTTGTCGGCCATTTCCGACTGTGGTTCCAAAAAGGCTTGCGAGGCGGCCTGTCTGTCACTCCCTGACGGCACGTTCCCGTCCTCACGGATGAAGAATACATAAAGGAAGAGGATGCCCAGGATTACCGGGATGGCCATCAACAGCTTGTTCTTGTCTTTGATAAGTTTATTCGGTTCCATGGTCGGTTGGTTTAGAGGTTTCTGACTGGTTTTCATTCTTGCCCGGAGAAGCTGCCTGCGATGTGTTGGTGCCGTTGCTTTCCACGGGTTCGGAATAGCGGACAATCCAATCTTCTATCTTGGCTCCGTGCGCATTTTCCTCGCTGCGGGACAGCATATCATAGATGGTGAACTCCGCTTCGATATTACGTGAGATGCTTCCCCGTGCCCGGTACCCGGTCTGCGTGAAGATTATCTTTCCGGAAACGGGTATCGTTTGTGTGTTAATCTCTACATCCTTGATGCGTACCCCGTAACGGATATTCTTTTGTATGAGTGAGTTCAGCATATTCACATCGTTGTACTCGTTCAACAGCTCCTTCCCCTTGTTGCCTATGAGGTTGAGCGCAAGCGAAATGTTCTTCTCGTAGCTGCTCTCGTCAAAGGCATACCAGTGGGTTACGAAGGTCTTTACATGGTTCATGTATTCGTATTGCCGCATATCGCTGGCAGACAGGCTGCTTGCCTCATAGACTTCTCCCTGCCTGTCGATGACGAGAGCCTGGCCGTATGCTTTTTCTATTTTGTTGATAAGGAAGATGATACTGCTGGCAAAAGCGATAGTCAGAATGATGCAGTACCCGGCTGAAAGCCGGATAGTCAGCTTGACCGCATCATCTGCTCCTTTGAATTTCATCAGATTCATAGTTCTATTTTTTATTGTTGTCGTTTATGAAACTTGCCCCGATAGAGGCGGCACCGCCTACGTTGGTCAGCTTGCCGCCTGCCGCTGCGCCTCCCATCAGGGCGATGGTGGCCGCCGTGGTGACGATTGACACGGTTTTCGAAATGATTTTCCCGGCATCGCTGTGTCCTACGATTTTGGAGGATAGCCAGAAACAGCTGCAATAAGCACCAATCAGGGCGAGATCCATTCCTAAATATTGTATCTGCTGCGTAGCTGCGTCCACCATGTCGGCACTTTCCGTATAGATGGCCTTGAAGGTCTGCCATATGATTTGGTTCAGAATATTGATGACGGTGAATACCATACAGGCGGAGCAGAGCGTACCGAACCAGATACTCAACTGTTTCTGAAAGACCGGCAACATGCTTACGGCAAAGACAAACGGGCCGAGAATGACCAGTAGCTTGACAATGACCACGCCGATACCCAAGATGACTACTTGTATGATTCCTACCAATAGGGCGGAAATGCCATGAAGCACAAGGGTGGCGAGGTTGGCGGGGTTGAGCAGCTGCACAATCTTCTCCACGCTGGAGCGTACACCGGTCATTTCGTCCTCTTCCATCTTTTTATCCAGTTCGTGCTGCATGGCGCCGGTGCTGTCTTCTCCGGCTGCTACCTCCGACTGGAGGCTGTGTTTGTCGTATTCGGCAATCATCTCTCCTTGTTCGATGGCTGATTGTGCCATGAACTGGGCAAATTCCTGCGCACGCTCGGAGGTCAGCGAGGTGGCTTCGTTGATTACTTCCATCGTGCCTACGATGGTTTGGGCGATGGGGGTGTATATGCTTAGGCAGAAGAACAGTACCAGGCAACGGGCGATTTCCATCATGTCGGGAAATTTGTCCTCATTCGGGCTTAACAGCTGGCTGGCTCCGTGATAGAGATAGTTGTATGCTAGGTTGCAGATAAAGCAGATGACACCAACACCGAAGGCGATGACTGTCATTTGCGAAACGAGTTCCATCGTCAGACCGTCCGTGATCTGAAGTCCCCAGAGAAAATTATCTTGATTCATAACGCTTTAATTGGTGTGTCGTGTGAAAGCGGCCAACCGTCCCTGGTAATAGGTCTTCCGGTTATGCCCCTTCATGGATTTGTAAATGACCGTGGAACGCACGGATTCGTTAAACTCACGCATCTCTTCGGCGGCTTTTTCCACCGATTCCTTCACCTGCTCGATAAAGGACATGCGCCCTTCCGAGTTCATCGAGAAGTAACTGGTCACGGTGGCCACCTTGAACAGCAGGTCGGTACTCAGGCTCAGATTGACGGTCACACGCTGAAAGTTGAGAAATTTCAGGCAGTGGTAATTCGATCCTACGTTCAGGTAAAAGCTGTAGTCGCTGCTCAGGCAGGCTACGTCGTCCAGCAGGTCGGCAAGCTCTTTCAATGATTTGAGTTCCTTCAACTGGTCGATCTTTTGCAGGCCGAGCCGCAGTTCCTGGGCATCGATCATTTCATTGATTTGTGTAACCCATTTCTTGACATTGGCGATCCATTCCGTTGAGTTCAGCAGGGTGTGGCCGGGATCATGCACGACGAACTGGGCATGAACACTGCCGGTTCCCATCAGCCCTATCGAGGCGGCAAGTCCGAGTATGAGAATGATTCTTTTCATGACGGTTATTTGTTGGTGATGAATAATAGGGTGAATATGACACATACCAGCCAGGCTGTCAGATAGCTCTTGGCATTTTCCTTTTTCGTGGCGAGTGCCCATACCACGAAAATGAGCGCAACGCCCAAAAGTGCGGCGGCAATGCTTCCGGCAAGATTGTATGCGCTGCCGTTGAAGTCGGTTGACCAGCCTAGAAGGGCGGTCAGCCCTTGGGTGGCGTCATCCATACTTTTTCCTCCTTTCCTCCAGATAGCGGTTGATGGCCGTATAGGTCGAGCCGCTTTCGTTGAACAACTGCTTCAGTCGTACTACTGTCGCCTGGCGCGAATCGAAGGCTACGGCGGCGAAGTCGGACACCTCGTTGCGGAAGATGAAGGCATCGTTCGACATCTTGATGAAAAACTCTCTCCAGCGTTCCGTGCGCTGCAACGACTCGATCATATAGGCCTCTTCGTCCGTGATGGAAAGCACGGCTTTCACTTCCGGCAGGTTCTGCCGGTGTTCTGAATGGTCGAGGATAATCTTGGTCGCGCAGTTGATGATGATGGAGTCCTTGATACTGGACGGCATGTTTTTCAAAAACAGGATGTTCTGTGCGGCCAGCGTGATGCTTCCCTCCTTTTTACGGAAGGTTCGGTACAGGTAGGCGATGAAGTCTCCGAATTTCTCGTCTTGCAGGAAGTCGAGTGCTTCGTCGATGATTAGCTCTTTGGCAAACCCCTGGCGTTTCTTGATTTTATCCACGATCATTTGCAGGGTGATGATGGCAACGAGTGGAAAGTACTCTTTCTTAGAGGCATCTTCCATATCGAAGGCTATCAGCCGGTCATGCACGATATCCACGTTCTCGGTAGCGTTCAGCAGGAATGACAGCTCTCCGTCCGTATAGGGTTCCAGTAAAAGCAACAGCTCCTCTATCTCGAATTTCTGTTTCTCAAACTCGGTCATCCGTTTGCTGAACACTTCCTTCAGATAAGCCCGGTAAGTTATCAGCGTCGGGAAGATACGCTCATGCTTCTCTCCTATTGAAGAATTGTTCACATAGTCGTAAAATCCGATGACGGATTTCCTGAGAATGGCGTTTTCGGCAGGCAGCATGGGTTCACGTACCTTCCAAATGTAGCTGATAATGGCGACGATGGTCTTTATCTGGTCATCGGCAGACTCGGCATCCGTGGTGTCGATGTACAGGTATTTGCCGTTCTTGTCACGGTCACACAAGAAGGGGTTGAACGCAAATTTCTTCTGCTCGGTAGAGTCGAAGTATTTGCCCCGGTTCAAGGCTATCATCGAGCGGTAAGAGCCGCCGATGTCAATGATCATCACATCCCGGCCCAGCTCATAGCTTTGCAGGATGTAATTGTTCAGCCAGAAAGATTTACCGGAACCGGACGGGCCGATAACGATGCGGTTCTTGTTGTTCAGCGCCGGATAATCCCAGAGGTTTATCTTGGCGGGAGTACCGAAACGGTCATGGTAGATATGCCCTTTCTCGTCCGAAAGGTACATCCCCTCTTTTTGCAGATAGCAGATGGCCTGCTTGGTCGTGTTGACGAAGCCCCGGTAATTGGCCCTGGCATTGCCGGGTATGTTGCAGAAGAACAGGTTGCACAGCTCGGCGTTCTCCACATAGCACGAACTTTGGTTCATAAAGCTGAAGCCTTGCTGTACCAGTGCGGTTTTCCGCATGAGCGAGGTGCGGTCTGTATCGTTCAGCACGACATTGAAGGCGGTATAGGCGGTCTGGTAGTCGAACTGGGTAATCTCATCGCAGAAGGCTGCCTGCTCGCGTTGCTTCTCTGCCGCCGGAGGGTAGAAGTTGGTGATGTAGTTCAGCGCGTCTTTCTCCGCACCGATGGCCGTTACGGTGGCATCTGGATCGGTTATCTCTATCACGATGTTTACGATGTGGTTGAACGGCAGGCCAAGTCCTACGGGGTACAGCATCGAGCATTTGCTCCGTATGCTGTCCGGTATCTCTATGTTTCCCCCGTATGCCTTCGACTTGCCGGTGTGCGGCACGGCCAGTTCCTGAAGATGCTCGCCTTCGTTGGTCAGCGAAAGGATGGAAACGTGCTGCTGCCCTATTTTCATGCTTCCGCTTTCACTGACAGCCATAGGGTTGACGCTCTTCTGCGTGGCATCGTTTTCCGGTGTCTCGTAAGAGAGGTTGACGTAGTCGTAGATGGCGTTGTTCAGTTCCGTATCATCCATCTTGCGTATCTCAAACTGCTGGATGGACGACAAACCGTTCTCAAAGTTCATCAGAAAGGCTTCCATTTCTGTCAGCCGTTGCTGATATTCCTTATAAGGTTGCTTGAACGGGTAGTGCAGCTTTCGCATCAGCGAGGTGCCCGATGCGCTTTTGCGTATCTTACCGTTTCGGCTGCCGTTCGTGAACGTCACATACAGGTTGGTGTAACTGTTCAGTATCTCCTTGCCGTTGAAATGACGGTTGTTCTCCGCTATCAGGGCATTGGAAGAGTATTCTGCATGATGGTATCGCCCCGTATAGTAGAAATTCTGCTGATGGATGACCGTGCCTGCCGGAAGCAGCTTCAAAAGAGCCTCCAACCGCTCATGGATGTATTGCGCCTCGCTTTCCGACAAGGTGAACACTTCGGGCAGAAGCAGCCGGTAGCCGACGGTGATGTCACCGTTCCCGTTGATGACGGCGTTCTCCGTGATGGTCTGGATAGGCAAGACACTTTCCAGATCCACGGATTTGTCCTTCACCTCTATCTCTGTCTGCCGGATATACAGCAGAGCAATCAGCAGGCACAGCGCACAGATTAGCAGGGATATGAGTATGATGATTCCTATCATGGTTGCTGTTTTAGGATGAATTTGAAAATCTGCCGTTTGTCCGTTATCTGCCGGGGGGTGGCGTTCTTGATCCGGAGGCCGGTCAGGTAGTCCGGGTTACCGGCCTTGTGTTCCTTTTTCAAGGTTTGGAACAGCAGACCGGATAGAAACAGAATGGCGGAAATGATTCCGATGATGAGTATCGGGTGCAGCTGCTTGAATATGCTCACGATGATGATGATGGCCGTCAGCAGCATGAAGATGGCGAACTGTCCCGATGACAGACCGAAGAACTTGATCGGCTTGTTGATTTTACGCATGGTTCTCATGGCTCTTCGTTTTTAGATAATCAGGAAGGCTACCATGATGACTACCACGGCGATGATCCAGCCGAGCAGGTATTCCTTGGCATGGGGATTGTTCGTGGCAAGCGAATAGATGACAAAGACCAGAGCGATGCCGAGTACCGCCGCCAAAATGTATTTGGCTACGTCCAGAATGGTGTCCGCACCCTCTTTGGCTTTGTCTGTCACTTCGGATAGGCTGTTAATCTTCAGGCCGCTTTGTGCCTCCGCCACTTGTGCCGTTCCCAACAGCGTGAAGAATATGAGAAAGGTGAAGATAACCTTTCCATAGCGGTTAATGACTTGGTTCGCTTTTTCTCTTACATTTTCGATTGCTTTCATTTTGTTCCTATTTTTTAATTAAACATGAATCGTTTTCAGTCTCTCCCATTGCACATCCTTATACTTGATGGATATGGGCTCTTCTTTCGGCTGTTCCGGCAGTGGTTTGCCTGAGTAGTAGTAGGCTCTTCCATGCAGGTACATATCGGCTATCTCGGCAGCCAATTCCTCTTCTTCCAGCTCAGGCTGAAATACCACGCAGATGACCGGACAGGCTCTCTCCTGCCCTTCCTTGCGCACCGCCTCCCTTATCGGCTTCTCTTTCTCCTTTCCGGAAGAAAGTGCTTTCTTCTTTTTCCGAAAGTAAAAGTGAAGCGTGACACAGGCGAGTATGGCAACCAGTATCAAATCCACTACGTTCATAAGAGTTGCCAGATAATGAGCCAAGTGACCAATGCCGTGATATAGGTGATGATGGCCTCTTTGGTGCGCTCGTGGTTGCTTATCAGCTTTTTAAGTACCGCTAGTCCGGCACATAGAAAGCCTACCCCTATCAGCATGGCGCCTATTTCACGGTATAAGGAGATCAGGCCGGATACATTTGTATCGGCTAACAATATGATAATAAGCATGGTGATATGATTTGTCGGTTAGTAGAGCAGTATCTTTATTCCTACGTTCCAGACAGTGTTCCACTTGTCAATGGATAGGGGATTCCAATGTTGTTGTATGCGGGCAAGCAATGCCGTTCGGGGCAGGATGAATACTTCCAGTTCCGTTTCCAGTTTCGGGCCGATGATGAAGTTGTATTCCTTATCGGGGTGGCGGACGTATTCTGTACCGATGAATCCTCCCAGGCCGATGCCCCAGTAAACGGATTTCAGGTTGCAGGCCAGGGTTCTGTAATAACCGCCGTCCACAAAAAAGTCCTTACCCTTGTCATGTATCGTTTCGGGAATCGTTTCTTCCGGGTTCAAGGTAGAGACTTGCGGTAGGTTGGCTGTATATTCGTAAGGTTTCTCAAAATAGCTAAACCCGGCTTTCCAATAGCTTGTCCGGTTGATGTATCTGGAAAAGGACAGGTTGTAATAGTTGCCTGCATTGCCGAACAGGTTAGTGCCGTAGTTCAATTCAAGTGCCGGGATGTTCTCATAATGGCGTTGCGCAAAAGCGCTTACGGTGCATAACAGCAGGCTAAGGCTGATAGCAGTCAGTCTGATGTGTTCCATGGGAATTACTCTTTAGGTTATTAATGTTATATATTTTTCTATTTGTCTCATACGGTGTTTCCAATTTACGCGGATTCCTGTCGGCAGAACCGAATCAAGGTGCTTATCGCGTTGTTTTCGCTCCAAACATATAGATTATATACGGGAGGACAAATTTTATGAAGGGCTTTTAAAGGGCCTTTCGTGTTTATTTAATGTGCATTAAAAAATACATGTGCCGTAAACCGGCAGGTGTGGAATAATTCTACAGAAAAAAGCCGGATAGGATTAGTTGTGTAAAACTGTCCTGCCCGGCTTATAGGGTTTGGTTTATATGCGCTTTCGGATGTTGCTCAATGCTTGTGGCGTGATGCCGATATAACTTGCTATGTCTTTTAAGGGTATTGAACGTAACAGCCATTTTTCATTGGCCAAAAGCGCTTTGTAACGCGCTTCGGCATCCAGTGTGTAAAACTCCTCTTCCCTTATTATTTTGCGGTTGATGGATCTTACCAAATGTATTCTGGCCAGCTTGTTGAAATTGATGGATAACTCATATAGCTGATGAAGATCTTTTTTGGGCAATCTCCAGATCTTGCATGGCTCCAATGCCTTGATATTGTAGTGGGCATGGTGTTCTTCATGTGAAAGGAAAAAATTGATGAACTCTTTGGCTTGGATAAACCGTGCTGAAATCTCTCTATTCTCTTTGTCCGGAAACCATAACCGGACGATGCCGGATTCCAGATAATAGAGGTAGCATACTTCCTCGCCCCTGGTGACGAGGTGTTCTCCCTTTTTGATATGGATAAGCTCGAAATGAGCATCAAGATACGCCTTTTCTTCGTCTGTCATCCGCACGTGAAGATGGGCGCCCATTACCATGAGCGTCTCATCTATCAGGGTGGCAATTGTTTGAACCATTGAATTTGTTTTATGTTTATATAAGGGTACGGAAACGTACCCTCTAACATGGACGTGGCGTTCCAACAACAAAGGCACGCCCCGTACCAGTTTCATACTGGTACAGGCATGCGCCTGTTGTTGTTAATTCCTTAACGATAGATGCCACTCTTTTGTTAGACAGACGGACGTATGTAAAAAGCGGGCTGCCAATTTTCTGACAATCCGCTGCAAAGATACTATTTTATGGTTTTTGTTCCAACTTTTAGGGATTTAAGTTGACGGCAAGGTCTTCTGGACGAATGCCTACTACCTTTATATAGATATCCCGGTAGATGTTCTCCTTAATCTCCTTGTCCTCTTCAGAATAAAGCCATGCGGTAAATTCATGATAATATTCGCCGGTTCCCAATTTAAAGAAATCCTTATATTGATAATGTCTGCTCACGGGAATGCCTTTCTTGTTTAACAAGAAGCATGATTTAAGCGCATCGTGATATTGCGAGGTCAGTATCGCCTTTATCTTTTCGTCGAAATATTCCAATGTTTCCTGGTCAAAGAAAAACTGTACGGTGTAGGGCCACTTCTCCCCTTTTCCTTTGATGTACTGGTATTGGAATTTGGTTCTCTCCAGCTTTTTGTTGATACCGTTTAAGATGCTGGTCACCTTCTTCTTCCGGTCATGGTTGTCCTTTACCGTTACATCAAATTCCTTGGCAAGTTGGTCAACCGTAACGGTGAAATAAGGTGCTTGTCCTTGGTCAATCTTATACTTGATCAGGTAAATCATTTTCGCCAGGTTCAGATAAAACTTGCGGTAGCCTTTGCGGTTGGGCAGGTTACGGTAGTCTTTCAGTTCCAGCAGATTGTATTCGGTAAGCAAAGTATTCATCAGATCTTTGCTCAGATGCACGTTGTAATTCCGCTTGGTGCGCTTTTTCGTGCCGAAGTTATCCTTTATCTCAAAGCGGTCCAGTATTTGAATGAACTTATATTGCGTCTTGCCGTTCATGGCGTATGCTACACTGAGGTTGGATGTCCCTAAACGGTATAACGCCGCTTCAAAGGTGTTCTCTATCGGATGCTCTATCTTTTGGCCGTTCTGTTCGGTGATATATACCGGACGTTGGTTGCTGAACAGGAAATCAAGCTGCTTCTCGGTCAGTTTTCGTTGCAACTTGGTTCGTTCATACCCCATGACCTCACAAAAATCGTTGATGGAGAACCAGCAGTCGCCGAACAGATCTTTCATTTGTGAAGATGCCACGTAAATGATAATGTCAGACATGACAGTGCCGCCTGCATCAAATAGAACTTCCAATACTTTCGTGTTGGAAGACTCGCTGAGAGTCCTGGGGACTCTGCTCAACTCTTTTTGTGTATTACTTTCCTTCATAGGCGGACACTTGTTGTTTACTGATGCAAAGATACGTTTTTTTACGGAGATAGTGAATCTAACTCCCTATAAATGAAGATTCCAAAGCATTTTTTTCGTGCTGTTTCTTGATTTAGTTGTGTAAAAGTGTCCCGACTACGGCTGTTTCCGATCCCCCAGTTGTGTAAAAGTGTCCCGAATGGCCGGTTTAGTTGTGCAGAAGTGTCCCGGATTCCTGATTTAGTTGTGTAAAAGTGTCCCGAATGCAGATTCTAGTTGTGTAAAAGTATCCCGACTTTCCTGTTCAGTTGTGCAGAAGTGTCCCGAATAGTCGGTTAGTTGTGCAGAAGTGTCCCGGTTACGAGAAGATGCCAGTAAGTGCTAACTTGCAATAATATAGTTGATTATACGGAAAACCTCCCTTATTAGTTGTGTAAAAGTGTCCCACAAATACTTAAATCCCTAAAAACCTAAATAAAACGAAGAAATGATTTTGTTACCGTATTCTTACTTTCGGAAAAAATTTTGAGGTGGAAACAAGTAGAGGTTTGAATTCTTTAACATATTGTCCAGGATAATAGGCAAAGGGATTTTTCCGCAGTTGTGTAAAAGTGTCCCGGTTCAATGCCGGCCTTCACTAAAACGGTGTGCAAAAATAACGCCTGCCCGACGGATGCAGTCGAACAGGCGTATATATTTTTCCGAAAGTAGAATCAGATGCTCATATACTTCTTCAGTATCGCTTGAATCTCCTTGTTATGGCTGGTCAATATGTCTTCAAGAATGTTGTTTGCGATGTTGTGCATTCCTAATCCAGTGGCCATAGCAATCTGCTTCAGCTTTCTGTGGGTTTCGCTGGATATCCGGATTACTTCGGTGTTCTTTAATTTTCGCTCTTCCAGATATTCCGAGAATTTTTTTCCGCAGACTTTGCTTTCTTCTGTTTTTGGAGAAGACTGCACGGAAGGTTTGGATTCCGGCTTTTCCATTTGTTCCGGCTGAGGTTCTTGGACGGTTTCTTTGACTGGAGCCGATTCTTTCACCTCTTCATGGATGGGGTGCTCAATCGCAGGTTGGGGGATAGTGCTTTCCGCAACACTTCCGATCTGCTGGATTTCCTGCTCTTTCTTACTGGCGCTTTGCAGCAAGAGTTTTCTCATGGCGGCTGATGATGTCCTTTCTTTGTTGGTTGCCATAGCTTTATTCTCCTATATGGTTACAGATTAATTCCAATACCTCTTCACAGAAAGCATCACAGGGATGATGGTACGCTTTACTCAGCGTACTTAAATTGCGTTGATAGTCAACCCTTGAATCCTTGATGTAGTTTTGCATCAACTCGAAAGGCAAGGTTTTTTTATTTTTCAAAATTTCTTTGAACTCCAGCACATTCGGAAGAACACGGTTCATAACACCACGCACGGTAGTCTTTTTACCAATCTTTCGACGGCTTTCGATAATCCCTTCATAGATGTTATAGTAAAAGGTCAATGTAGGTCTTAAATCGGTCTGGTTCGGTTCGAAGGGAATGATGATCACGTCAACGAAGTGCAGCGTTTCAACTACACCGTTTTGTTTCAGGTTACCCGGAAAATCGACAAGTATAATGTCGTAATTGTCCTGAAGGAAATCCAGTTGGTTGATGAACTCTGAGGAAGAGATATTGATAACCTCATATTCTTCTTCCTTTTTCATGATTCCGTCCTCGGCTTCGTCCTCACGTAATTTTCCGATAGTGTTCTGCATGTCGTCGATATCCACCACGGCAATGGATAAGCCCCCCTCTTCGTTTGACTGCGAATGAATATAACCTGCAAACAAAGCTGTCAGCGTAGACTTCCCTACCCCGCCCTTGGGGTTCTCAAAAGCTACGACTACTCCTGGTAATATTTGTCCCATAATGTACGTTTTTAAGTATGTGCGCAAATATATAAATAATAAATTAAATAATTGCATACTTTTATAATTAATTTATTATACACTTTTTTACTTAATTGTATAAGTAATTACATATATAAATATAAATATAAATATGTACATACTTTGTAATAATATAATTAGTAATTATGTATTTTGTAACTAATGGCTTTCCGTTCGCCTGTTACAATGTGCGTAGTTACTTTGTAACAAAGTGAGCGGTTAATCTGGATTAAGAAATCAAGACTTTTGTCTGGTTTTGTTTCACAGCTGAGTATTATTGTATATCTTTGCTAATGCAAGGTATGTTTTTGTGGGTACAAAAAACCTTGCGACAGCCGAGCTGCCGACCAATGTTCGTTACACTCACATACTCTGTATATATGAAAGAGAATCGAGATATAAGTATAAAGATCCGCTTGACGGAAGCCGAGAAAGAACAGCTTCTTCAACGTTCAAAGGAAGAGGGAAAATCCCTTTCTTCCTTTATCAGAGAGTCTGCCTTGAAAGGCAGAAGCATATCGAAAACCGATGTGCAAATGATATATGAACTTCGTAAAATAGGAGCCAATATCAACCAGCTTGCCAAACATATCAATACGCTTCCGTCCGATGAAAATATATTGTATTCATTGGATCGGATTAACCAATACCTTTCGGATGTAGAAACCATTAACCGGAAATTGTTATGATAGCCGAGATACAACCTTCTTTCTCATCCCACCTGTCCATGAGCCGGAAAATTGAATACCAGCTTTCCAAGGTCAAGGAAGGAAACGGAAAAGTGCTTTACACCTCCACTGGTGACGAACTGGCCGCCATGCCAGCCTACATGAAACTTATCTCCCAGTTGAATGACCGGGTGAAACTACCTTATGCGGAATTTATTCTGAGCCTCTATCCGGGAGAAAGCCTTTCCGATGAACAGTGGCTTTCTCTTGCCGGGGAATATATCGAGAGGATGGGGTACGGAAAGTCCTGTTATGCCGTTGTCCTAAATACCGACAAGGCACACAGCCATGTGCATGTGCTGCTGACCACAATTGATGAAGAAGGCAAAAGCATTCCTTCCGGAAATAATTACAGCCGTTCCGAAAAGATCTCAAGGGAACTGGAGCAGAAGTACGGTCTGTTGCCTTTGGAAAGGGAAGGAGGCAAGAGAACCACGTTGGGAGAGGCGCAATACCGTAACTATTATTTCGATGCGGCCTTGAAGAAAGCCATGCGTAGTTATAATTACAAGGATAAGGTATCGGCTGTCCTGGAACAATCCGATACATACCGGTCTTTGAATAAACCCTTGCAAGAAATAAAATTGGCCAATGAAGAATGGCGTGTCCTATTGGGGGATGAAAGCTATGACAACCTTTTCGCATTGCTGGAAAAAGGAGGTTTTTTCAACCCCTTGTTCAAGGATGAACTGTTACAACAGCTTGACCGCATCTACTCTTTTTCCGAAAGTACATCCGATTTCCGAAGGAACCTGGAACAAGAAGGATTGTATATGCGTCTGGTCACCAAGAAGGACAAATCCTATTATGTCTATGGCATCAAGGATTCAGGCTTTTACCTGAAGGACGTTTCACTTCCTCAGAAATATCGTTTTGGTAATATTCGTTTTGATGGCCGGGGCATGAGCGCCGATGAACAGAAGCATTATCTCTATGACCATGTGTTTAAGGCATTGAACGCTTCTTTAGGCTATGAGGATTTTAAGAAAAGGTTGGCGGAAGAATCGATCCGTGTGACGGAACATGTAAACAGCAAAGGCGCATACGGGATTTCCTTTTATATGGAAAACGTGGAAAATGCTCATGTCTTTAAAGGTGCGGATCTTTCCCGTAAGCTCACTTATCAGAATATCCAGAAGCATTTCGATGGTGTGGCTGTCGGTCTCTCGCCACATATCGATAGGGTAGGGGAGTTCCGTGAGCGGGTGGATCGTGAGGCTTTCTATATGCAGGGTGGGGGAGTTATGGCCATTCCGGAACTTGACATTACCGGCAGCGGGAAGAAGTCGCAAGAGGATGATCTCATACCGTCCAAAAAGAAACGGAAACGCAAGAGTGGTCCCGATTTCTCATTATGATGAATACTAACTTAATATATTTGCTTTATGAATTATCAGACCGTTTTACAGAATTATCATCCCACTGAACAGGGGGATTTCATGTTGAGATATGAGATAGGTGGCCGGGGATATGTCGTTTACTCACCGGAGAAGGATGCGTTGTCTTGTATTGAATTACATGGCTTTTCCGAGCTTACTCCTTGGCAATTGGCTTTTGTTCTTTCCTTGGATATGCAGCAGATGAAAGAACAGGACGAGCTTTCTCTCTTCGTATGTTGTAAGCGAGAAAAGCTCTTGTCTTATCTTTTCGATGTGGAGGAAAGCGAAACCGTCTTGAAGACAAAGCACGTGTCCGGTTGGCAGGGCTATCTGATGATGGATATCCATAAGCCGGACAGGGTACGGAACGTGTTCCAGTTCCATCCGGAAACGAAAGAAGCCCGTTTGGTCTTTGATAACCGTTTATGTGTCGCTTCCCTTCGTGAGAAAGAAAAAGGAAAGCTCATCCATCTCTGTTGGAGTCCTTCTGTCTTTGCTGCCATCGATAAGGGAGGAGAGCGTACCGCACCGGCTTATCTGTTGGCTTCTGATGCTGCCTTGTTGCATGGGTATGCCATGAAACAGATTGCGGAATGCTTTGCCGGTACACCGGTTGAAGAACGGGTTATCGGTATTCATGTAGGGGATAATGTCTATGAGGCCTTGTCTTTTGTGTGCTATTACGTCCGTAACGTGCAGGATGAATATTTGGTTATTCCTGAGCGGAAAGATGGGATGGTGATTCTTGAAACCCCGAAATGGAATCCGATACGCCAGGCTAACTTCGTGGCTTCACTGAACAAGATGGCGGTTGACCAGGCGAAGAAACGCTATCCGGAAATGGAGGTTCCGAATGAACGGCCATTCACGTGCCTCTCTTTTGCCCGGAAGTCTTTCGTCTATTTCCCGGATCTGAAGGTGTATCAGGAGGTGTTCTTGAAGATGTATTTGGGGTTGGTGAGGTTACAGGAGGTGCATTTGCTGGGGTAAGGAACAATTGCAGTGCTGCTTATAAAATAGTGGCACTACTATTGTTAGAGTACTTCTATCATTCCTTTGGTTACGGCATCGGCCAGTAGTCTTTTTACAATCCTGCCACTGGGAGGATTGGTTATCCCAAGCGTTATCTCAACCCTGTTTGATAGAGGATGATAGTGCAGGTATTGGAGGATTTCATCTTCAATAGTCATGTTATAATTCTTTTATCGGGACAATTTTGCCTGATATTTATGCTTTTGTTTATTGTTCTGTCCCGATAGAGATTATTTTGGATGGACAAAGAAACGCTATCCAGAAATGGAGGTTCCGAATGAACGGCCATTCATGTGCCTTTCTTTTGCTGGAAGTCTTTCGTCTATTTCCCGAGTCTGAAGGTGTATCTGGAGATGTTTTTGAAGATGTATTGGGAATTGGTGAGGTTACAAGAGGCGCATTTGTTGGAATAAGGAAAAGGGTGCATCTAATGCCCAATTTGAAAGGATCACCTGCTACAGATAACTGTAACAGGGATATTATCCTTAAAAAAGTGAGTTAGATACACCATTTTAAAGTGCTTCTGTTATTTCTTTGTTTACGGTGTTGGGGAATAATCTTTTTATTACTCAGTTATAGGGAAAATAGGTCTGATATTTATGTTTGGATTATATACTTTGAGGATAAGTGAAGAAAGATATCTGAAGGTGGATTCTTTTATTTAGAGTTCCTTTTAGAATAAGATTTCGCCAAACAGAAATATATTTAGAATTGTTTCTCATAAACCTCAATGCTGCAACATTGAAGTCCAATCTGTAAGCTTGATATCTTATACATTTATTCTTATTTCCAACTTTTCATATAGCACAACTGCCTTTATCAGAGGCAGATTCTCCTTGCAGAACCATGGAAAATCGATACATCTGAAATCGACATGGCTCTCCTCCAGCAGATTGAGAAAACGGATGTCGTCTATCATCCCTTTTAAGGAAACGAACAGGAGAGGTATCTTTTTTCTTTGGCAAAAAAATAGCGCCTTCTGTAGTTCCGCATATGCGATGGCTTGTTCATCCTTGCTAGTGGAATCATTTCTCTTGTCAAAAAAAGACAACTGGACTTTTAATGAATTATGTTGTTGGAGGTATTCCGCCAGCTGTTGCTGTGCTTCAGGAGAGCTGGCATCTCCATACAGTATTATATCACTATATTGCTTCATATCGGGTATTTGTTCCGGTTGTACGCTCCTTTTTTCCAAAGGCACCCCTGCATATTCTTTCAATAGATGCTGCTTCGTGATCTTTCGGGGTTTCTCAACGGAGTAGAATGCATATCTGAATATAAACTGAGTCCCTTTCTTCTGTACGGATTCCTGTTCCAGGAAAAAAGAATTCAGGCGTATCTTGTTTTCTTGAAGGATATGTTTGGGAATATCTTCCTGATAGATATCGGTCATGTATTGAAGGATGGTCTTTTTCATTAGAAAAATCAATGAAAAGGTTCATTACCAGTATTTATAATAAGTTTTTCCAACCCATTAATTTTTGCGTAATGCTGTTTCTGCGGTTTAGAATCTGAAAACGAAGCTACTTTCGCAAGATCCTGTGTCCGGTATATATACTTACTTACATATGGATAGTGATATTTTATCATTTTACCGGCAAATACATTCCGAATGTTTTCCACATTGAGTACAATCTTGATCTTGTTGATAATAATCAATGCTATAGATTATCATTTCTTTTTCAATATGGATATCAGGTTGCCTAATTGAGGTTCGATAACTTTCTTGTAAACCAACTTCATTCTTTTGTCAGAGGTTTTAACGAAGGATTTTACCATTTATAGTCAAATTGTTCAATGTCTTCTTCTGCAAGTAGATTTCCGGACTGCACCTCGATGAACGTCAATTCAGAGATAGCCCTGACTGCATGTTTAACACCTTTCTTGATTGTAATCGTATCGCCTCTGCTGATAACCGACCTGATATCATCGAGTACCAGTTCTCCCTCGCCGTCGATAAACGTCCAGACTTCATCGCGATGGCGGTGTACCTGATAGCTGATACTCTTACCGGATTTGATTTTCAGTTGCTTGGTAAGTGATTTGTAACCGTCGGAAAACTCGGCGGTATCGACAACTTTGTATTCACCCCAGCGACGTTCTTCGAACATTGGCCGATGTTGTAGGCAGTCAGCGTAAGTTTTGATGTTCTCGCTTTTATCTTTGTCCGAAATTAGGATTCCATCATTTGATGCTGCGATAACTAGATTCCGTGTGCCAATGCACATGATTGGCAGTCCAAGTTCGTTGATGACGTGGGTATTTTCGGATTCTTCATCCATGACAACATTGCCCATGGTGTGTTCCGATAGTTCATCAGTCAACGTATTCCATGTACCAAGGTCTTTCCACTCTCCGGCAAAAGGTACGACGGCTACCGACTGCGCTTTTTCAGCGACTTCGTAGTCAAAACTGATTTTCGGAAATTCCCCATAGCGAGAACGAATTTCTGAAAAAGTGTCGGTTTTGATGTGTCGGGTTACAATATCTGTCATATACCCCAACCGAAAAGCGAATACGCCTCCGTTCCAGAAAGCACCCTCTGAAATAAGTTTCTCGGCAGTTATCATATCTGGCTTTTCCGTAAAGCGTGATACTTGAAATATTCCTTTGTTCTGTACATCATTGACTGGCACTACATATCCGTATTTTGCTGACGGATATGTGGGGTTAATTCCCATCAATACTAGTTCGGCTACATTGTTTTTCACTGCATCCGCTATCCTGCGAATCGTTTCAAAATAACCTGTTTCGGTATAAGGGTCGCAAGGCATGACGATTATAATCTCATCGGTGGAACATTTTCGTTTGTAGGCCAAATACGAGCTTGCGAGAGCGATAGCCGGGAATGTATCGCGACGCTCCGGTTCCGTAACTACAGGAATCTCTTCTCCAAGCTGGTTGATGATGATATCCCGTTGTGACTGGCTTGTTGCCACAGTAATCGAATCACAGATGCCGGTTTCTCGTAATTGCCGTACCACCCGCTGCACCATCGACTCTTTCGAGCCATCGGGCGCAGTCAACAGTTTGATAAATTGTTTTGACCGTGTATTATTGGAAAGCGGCCATAGGCGTTTACCAGAACCGCCGGATAACAGTATGATTTGCATAGATGTTATTTAATTCGATTTTTAATTTGCCGATAGTATTCTTCAAGCATCAATTTCCAAAATTTATTGCGTTCGTAACGTGATGTAATCATTGCCCTTGCATTCTTTGCCATTCTTTTTACCTCATTAGGATTATCCAAAAAATATTTCATGGCTTTATACAATGCGTGTTCGTCTTGTGGTGGAACAATTATTCCATTTTTGTTTTGAACAATTATTTCATTACAACCATTGATATCTGTAACGATTTGTGGTAATTCCAAGGCCCCAGCTTGCATGACAACATTAGGGAAACCTTCACGATAGGAGGGAAAAACAAAAGCCTCACACCCCATTAGATAGGGACGAACATCTTGTTGAAAGCCGACAAACTCAATGTGAGAATTTGTGCTAATCTCTTGTTTTACCCAATCATCAACCGGATAAAGGTTTTCTTCCATAAAGCCGATTAAACGTAATCCTATGTTAGGATAATCTTTCTGTAATCGAATAAAAGAAGCTACTAATTCATTGATTCCTTTCTCATAAAATATACGACCTACAAAACCAAACGTGAAATCGAAAGTTGAAATCTTAATATCTTGTGTAGCATTTCGCGAATAGAATGCCGTATCAATTCCATTTGAACCACCATTACCGATAACAAGCATTTTTTTAGGATTGCCGATCCCCATTGAACAAATAATATCACACATCTTTTGTGAATTGGGATATACATTTGTGGCACAAGCGTAAGTTAACCGTTCCGTAAAACGAAGAATTTGTTTTTTTATGCCCGTAGCCGTCGTCAATGGGAAGCCTGTTACCGTGTGCATACGGATCGGCACACGTGCTATCCATGCTGCTAACATACCCAAAAGACCAGCTTTGGGGGTGTGCGAGTGAACAATAGTCGGCTTCTCTTTGATAAAAAGTTTTACCAATTGGAAAAGAGTTATTAAATCGAAAATCGGATTTATGGCTCTTGACATTTTTACCGGAATACAACGTGCCTGTTGCTTCTGTAATTCCTCCCAACCTTCTCCTTTAGGGGCAACGGCAATGACATCGAAATATGCGGAAAAATAATTCAATTGACCTTGAAGTTGCCGGACTTGAAAATAAGCTGAATTTGTTATTTTGAATAATTTCTTTTTTTTCATTGAAAAGATTTTATTTTTTTTGCAGGAACTCCCCCATAAATAGAGAATGAGTCAACACTTTTATTAACCAAACTATTTGCGCCTATTATACATCTTGTATCAATGTGAACTCCACATAAAATCCTCACTCCACAACCAATCCATACATCATCATGGATAACTACCGTTTTTTTTAGGATTTCATTATATTTAATAGGTAAATTAAAATCAGAATAAGTGTGAGTACTTGTTAGTATTGAACTTGAATGGGCAATAGACACATTATTTCCGATCATCAATCCTCCGCTACATTCAAAATAACACATCGGATGAATACTGATATTATCTCCCAGTTCTAGTTTCTCTATGTTAGATATATATACATTTTCTTTAATTACAACATTATCACCGCATTTTTTTGCTAGATTTTTCACCAATATGTATCTAATCACAATACCAACTTTTCCTCCAATACCTCTTAAACTTACAAATAAAAAATTATTAAGTTTCCTAGGAAGATATGAATCTACTATAACGAATACCTTAATTAATGGTTTAATCCGTTTAAATAAAGTTCTACCGCTTAGATCCGACATGTCTAATATCTATATAATTGTTTTTTTTATCTTTCATATGAAACAAATAGCCAATAGGCATAAAAATAATATAACTAGAAATTCCTATTTGTTTTATTTTATTTTTCATTTTCAATTTAGAGCAAGGAGCAAAACGCCAGTAATTTATATGAGCTTTTATTTTTTTTAAATATGGAATATCTAGTGATGCCATTTCTGAATAAATTCTCATGGCATAATTAGGTGAATTCATTCTGTTTTTGATTGATGAAACAGATAAACCGTCTGATAAATACTCTGCGATGTATATTTTTTCATTAAAAAATAACATAAGGTAATTTTTTCCAATACGGTTTAGAACCAAACTTTCTGCACAAAATTTTTCTCCGGGTATATCGTCAAATAAATAATTTCTCAGGACTGATGTTTTAAAAACAAACGCAACATCCCCTTTTATATTTTTTATAATCCAATAGTTAATCCAAGAATCTTTTAAAATTTTCCATGTAACCTCTTTCCCTATACGAGAACCATCTGGAAAGCATTTCATACCACAAACTCCAGCAAATTTATCATTATTCTTTATATATTGATAATGAAAAACTATTCGTTCTATAGAGTCTTTTGTTAAATAGTCATCACTATCTACAATATAAAATAATTCTCCTTTTGCATGTAATACGCCATTGTTGATTGCTCTATGTTTTCCACCATTCTCTTGTTTGATGAAACGAATTAATATACGATCTTCATTTTGATAAGATTTTATAATTTCATCAATATCATCAGTGCTCCCATCGTCAACAATAATCCATTCAAAATTTTTATAGGTTTGAGACAACAAACTCTGATATAGATTTCCAATTAAATTCTTCCTATTATATACCGGTGTAAATACAGTAACTAAATCTTTCATAAAAATCTTTTTCTATTGTTTTGTATTTTATTTTATCCACATTACATAAGTGAACATATAATAACATAGAATAATCCATTTTATTCGTTCTCCCTGGTTATTTATTAAGTTATCTTTTAGCAAGGGATATATCAATACTATAGGATAAAGAAACCAAGATAGATAAGCAAATCTGTTATTATACGGTACATGAATGGTCAATAGCCAGAACGCATTACTTGCTATATAAGTATTAAATAAACGGATAAACAATTTGTCTTCGTAGCAATATGTATAGATATATTTCACTCCTGCGATAATGGGTATCAAACTATAAATAATGAAGTCCCAGCGAAATCCAATATTAGAGAACATTTGCTCCATGCCTTTATAAGACATATTCAAATATTCAGACATCCTTTTATCCTGTTCAAACCAAGGAATGTTTGTCAACAAAGTGGAGAAAGAATCACGTGCAACAAGCATAAGCAGGAAAAACGTTCCCCATAAGTATAAGTAGTGTTTGGGATTATTTGAAAGTCGGGTCAGCAAGAAACAGCCAATTGGCAACATGACGGATTGATGGAAAAGACATGCTATAATCCAAACAGGAATTCGTTTAATATCGTTGTTTGGAACAAGAAAAGAGAAGATAACTAACGATGTAGCTATTCCGTTACGCAGTCCATTTACTCCGTATCCCCAAAAACTCAAAGAACAAACGAACAACACTAGTGCTACAGCATATTGTTGTTTGAATCGTTTCTTTAAAGCAAAGAAAACAGGCAATATATATAATGAGCAAAGAACAAACCAATACCCTTTTAAATTGACGAGTTGTGAAAGCCAATAGGTAAGATACTCAAAACCAATATCTCTATCTCTTATAGCAACCGTACCATAGAAGGCTTTCTTTTGGAAAGCCATGGCATAAGCTGAAGTATCTCCAAAGTAGTGATAATCGGTCGGTCGGAAAGTTACATGAACATATACAATCAAGAGTAAAGCAAGGCTAAATATCTGGTTGTTGATATAAGGCTGTCTTACTGTTTCTGCCCTGACCGGTTGAATAGCGATGTAAACAACTAATAGCAGCAACAAGTTGTAATATAAGGCTATATATAGACTAATACTCATAAAATGACATCACAAATTTGGTCCACATAATGTTCCCACGTAATTTTAGCTTCTATGCGCCGACGTGCATTACGACCTTCATTTATAGCAAGAGATTTATCGTCGATTAACTTAATGAGTAAATTCTCCAATTCTTCGTGGGCGTCCTGATGTATCAACCAACCGCCATTATTCTCCTCGACAGCATCGGGAATGCCACCTGTACGAGTACCTATAACGGCGGTTCCACAAGCTTGCGCTTCGGCAAAAACAAGCCCGTATCCTTCTACATTCCTATTATCCGCTTCTTCACGTGTACAGAGAATGAATATATGCGAGGCTGAATAGAAATCGCAAAGTTTATTATCATCAATGAAACCTTCAAATGATACAATATCTGACAATCCTAAATCGGTAACCATCCGCTCAAGTGCACTCTTATATTTTCCTTTACCTCCGAGATGCAATCGCACTTGTTGCTTATACTTTGCCGGTAAAGAAGCTATCGTCCGGATAATAAAATCATGTCCTTTAAATTTTTCCAATCGAGAAATAGAACAGAGGTGTAGCAAGCCATCCTTATATTTTTCACAAGTAGGGCGAAAATGAATTGCATCAACCGCTAACGGAATAGCGATTGTTTTAGCATTTGGAGAACAATGTTTTACTAATGTCTCTGTATAATGACTGTTAGCAATCACGCAAGAGGCGTTTCTTAGTATAAAACGTCGATAAGTAGGCCAAATACAGCGTCGGAAAAAACTCTTTCCGGCAAGATATTCGGCTCCATGTGCCAATATATAGGTTTCTCTGTTTGACAATAGAGACAGCATTCCCTCTGGATGATAATTCCCGGTAATTACAATATCACCGGGAACAGTTTTTTTGCGTAAATACTTCAATGTACGCAACTCCAATATTCCTCTTCTTCCATGCAATCTCACCACATTATTATCCTCCTCTGCATCGGTAGAAGTACTTTGGGGACAAATGACTGTAACATTCAGTCCTTTTTTCTCTAAATATTTTTTCAGTTCAAAACAAAGCCTTGCAATACCACCATTACTTGGTGGATAATCATAGGTTACAATAAAAATGTGTTTGTTAGATGTTTGCATAATGAGTATATTTAGGAGTTAGTTTTCCTTTTTTATAACCTTCTTTATAAGTTTTTGCAAAAAGTCTAAACAGTCCGGGATTGCGGTAAGTAAAAGCGTATGATGCAACAAGACGCAACAAATAGATGTAAGCAGTCGGCCTATGATACCATTTGAGATGACGGCTAATCAATAAAGCCCGGTTATGTACTAATGAAGCAATATAGCGATTGATATCCAGAACCCTGCAACCGCCTGTATCAGCAGCCAAGTGCCATACATGAGCATCATAATTAAAAAAAACTTTGTATCCAAGTTCCTTTACTCGTAAACATATTTCGGTTTCTTCATATAGAGCAGCTCCATAATTCAAATATTCATCAACACCACCAACTTCTAAAAATATGTCTTTTTTTATGCTATAATTTCCACCTCCGCCATGATCTACATATTCTTTATGATTAATGTGGAATCCCCGTTCTGGAGTTGCCGTATAGAAATGGAACTTGCCTACATTTTTCGATTTGGGATTATTCTTATATTTTTCTGTAATTCCCCCTGCCACTACTGCGATATCAGGTTGTGACAAGAACTTGTAATGCTCTTTGAGCAGGTTGCAGTCACACTCGATATCATCATCTAGAAATAGGATGTAGGCGTATTGTGTGTGTTGCACACCGAAATTACGAGCTTCAGGTAGCCCTCTAAATTCAGTCACATGATAGTACTTAATCAATGTATCACTATCTTTTGCACGACTATACATAGTACTGTCAATGGCTGCCGATTGGTCTACAATAATTATTTCATACGGCTCCCCAAAATCTTGCTCTATTAAGCAATCAACTGTACTTGCCAGATAATCAGCCCGATTAAGTGTGGGCAAAATAATGCTTATCCCTTTTTGCATAAGGCGTTTATGAATAATATGAATCAAGAGTTAAGAAATTAATCACTTCGTTTAGGAATTATACTCTATCAGAAATTTCACTATAATGAAGCATTTCTATATTTTACGTAGTTGTACTGAAATGTTTGACTTTCTTCAAGATGGCAATACAAAAAAAGCCTTAACTCCCCTTCGTATGAATATGTGATTTTATAAATAAAAAGTCCGTTTAAATTTTCTAATAAAGCAGTTGAGTTAGGATTCTTCTACATGATGTTTGGAGCTATCTCTTATAACTCGATTGTAAAATTCGATGTTTTGTGCCACTATCTCGTTGGTGTTGAATCTAGCAGTTGCATTTAGATAAGCCCTGTCGGCTTGTTCACACCTATAAATGGGATTCGAGATTAGCCGTTGCAAAGCCTCTGCAAATTCATCGATACGTTTCACCCTGCATTTGCAAACACAGTTACTGTCTCCTATAATCTCTTGAAAACAATCGATATCGGAACAAACAATTGCCTTCCGCAGTAACATTGCCTCCAGTAAGACCAAACCGAAAGTTTCTGCATGGCTTGGAAATATGCAAATATCGGCACTGTTAGCGTATGACATAGTCTTGTCATAAGGTAAGCGACCTAAATACGATACACAACCGATCGATTGCTTTGAAAAGAGAGATTTGCATTTTTCCCATGTCGAAGAACCATTCACTACTGCATCCTGTCCGATGAGAATGAGTTTGACATTGTCGTTTTGCTCGCATATCCTGTTGAAAATAAGAGGCAAATCAAGTACCCCCTTTTTCTCAACAATTGTCCCCCAATAAAGTATCGTTATTGTATTTTTGTTCATGTCACTAGATGAAAGAGGGGGCATGTTTATATCCACAGGATTATATATTACACATTTTCTCTTATTCGAAGACAGACTGAATAATTTATCCGTCAGGTCGAGAGCCTGTCGGCTAACTCCTATATAGGCATCAGAATTACGCAAAGCATTATATTCCATAAGCCGTACGTTCCATGGAGTTTTGTTTCCAGACAAATGATCGAAATACACATTTGAACCATGTAATCTTGTAACTACTGGTACAGATAAACTACAAAAAGCCAAAGGTCCCTCCCAGTCGATAGATTCAACGAGGTCGATGCCAATCTTTGCCACTAATAGATTTAACTTTTTATTTAGATACCTTCTATTGATAAAAGAAGAAAATGGAGACTTATGAGGCTGGTTTATAGGTATCACAGATATACCATCGTCCCACACAGTTTCTGTAAACTTATTGCCCCAATACACAACTGATACCTTCACACCAGTCTCACTCTTAACGATAAGATGAGACAAATGTTTGATAAAAATTCCGATTCCGCCACATTTCATACCCAATATCGGATATTCTGTAGTTAAAAACGCTATATGCATCTCTATTGTATTTTTTGGAAAATATCAATGAAAGATTTTGTTTGTTGCGATGCCAAGTAACGGCGGCAATATTCTTTGTTTGCCGTCATTGGAAATTTTTCGCTAAATACTTGTTTGATGACAGTAACACCTTGCTGAGGAGTATCTATAAAAATACCTATGCCTGCTTTTATCAATTCGGTTCGTGCTTCGCTAGTCATGGGCACCATTGCTAATACAGGCACTTGTAATGCGATATAATCGACCATTTTTGCGAAATTAGTCCACCATAAAGCCGTGTGTCCGGGAATAAGTACTGCTGCTTTTGCATTAACTATCAATTCATACAATTTACGCTGCGGTACATGATTGATATATTCCACGTTGTTACAGATTCCCAAATCATTGACAAATTCTTCCGTTTGTTTTTGATTGATATTCTTATTACCCACAATTTTAAGGGTGCAACCCTTGCCTTTTAATTCCTTAGAATTGACAGCTTCGGCAAATATTTTCAAGAAATTATCTTTATATTCATGGAGGTATTCACCCACGAATATTATATAATTCTCTTTTTCTCTATTTTGAAAAGAAGGCAAATAATCATCATCTACTCCAGTTGGAATAAAATATGATTTATTTGAGTATCGTCCCTCATATAAATCATTAAATATATTCAGGTATGCTCCCGACAGACCAGTAATAGCATCAGCGTATTTAAAAGTATCTTGTTCAATTTTCTTTTGCTTGGCAAAAACAGGAAAATAATCAGAATACATTCGCTTAGCGTATGTGGTAGGATCCCTGAAATCAGCAACCCATTTTACTCCGGTTAGATGTTTAAGTCGCATACCGATTCTATTTGAGGTAAAAGGCAGGCAAGTGGTATATATGATAGATATATCATGTTCTTTAATTATTTTTCGTCCCATCCTCACGGCACTTCTTTCCCAGAATCTAAAGCGGTCGGGAACTTGAATCCATCGGTCTAGTATATATTTATAAAACTTACCGAATAAAGATTGCTTGTTAGAGGTGACTGTATCCGTGCTTTTTGACTGTGCACCAATAGTTTTTGCTTTGGCTGTAATGGCTTTGAGTGAAGTATCTTCTCCTCCAAGCAACATTCTAAGGCCGCGCAATGTCGGTTCTATATAATTGGCTTGATAAATAGGCACGTCTTGGACTTCGTCCAACAAATCAGGATCTTCTAAATATAGATAATTACGATTAACCGTCAGTACTATCGGATTCCAACCTGTACGTTTAAGATATTTTACAAGTTTAAATGCCCTAAATACCGCAGCATGAGTCTGTGGCGGAAAAAAAGGAGTAATTATAAGTATGTTTTTATTCATCGTTTTAATTTGTTTAAAATCAATGCTTTTACTTTTTTCTTATTTTCTTTGTCTAATAGCACATAATAGGACAGAACAACCAATATTATTGAAGAACTAAGAGCCACGATAATCACTCTTGTAAAGGACTCAACCAAGATATGTTGTATGAGTAGGATTGCGGTAAAAGAAGGAATACTTATGAAAAGATTCACTACCATCGTTGTGAAGAAAAAACGTATCGGTTTGAAATCTTCAACATAATGATGGAGTGTATATGAGCAAACGATATAAATCAATAATGTGCTCACTATAGGCAATCCAAAAGCCCAAGTCAAGCCGATACCTTTACTAAACAATAACCAAAGTATCGGAATGACTGATAATGATACTGTCCCCGCCATAAATGAATAAAATTTCAAACGTCCGACAGCTTGTATTCCAATATATATAATATTATTATTCAATGATATGAAGCTTGAGACTATCAATAAAATACAGAATTCAATTGTATATGGAGGAACTTCCACGAGCCATAAATTCATTACATAATGTATTTCAGAGATAAAAGGAATAGCAACCAACAGATATAACACATTTGCCAAACAAGTAGTTTGCTTTAGTAATTGTATCATGGCATTGAAATCGGTCAATGCGTATTGCTTTATAATTTGCGGCCTCGAAGCCATTACCAAATTGGTTGATACTTGTTCAATCATCAGTTGCACAGTTGTTGCCAATCCGGCTGCGGCATTAACAGCTGTACTGCCAAATATATTAAGCAACATATTTGTTCCCTGTTGACGAGTAGTAAAGCAAATATTGGAATAAAGATTCCATCCTGAAAAGCTAAACAGAGAACGGCCGATAACCTTATTCCATTCCCAATTAATCCGGCATTCGTCATAATGCCTAATGCAATAAATGCGATATGTCATTGCAATCAAGAATGAAGATAAGAGCATAAGTCCTCCATATAAAATGAGCTTATCACATACTGTAATAAGTAGAAGTGTAGCGATCAGCAACTTCAACAGTGATCCAACAATTTCCACAATAGCATACACGTCCATTTTTTCGTGCGAAATAAGAGTCGCATTGTATGGAACTTGAGTGATGCTGACCATTGAGGAAATTATTGAAAATTGATACACCCAAACAGCTGCACTCATTCTCTCATCTGGAATGTTCAATTTTTCGAATAACAGCCAAAGTCCGACCGTTTCAGCCAAAAACAAGACTATAATTGCAATTCCTATATGTAATATAAAGGCTGTATTGAATGTTTGTTGGAGTTGTCGAGGGTCATTTTTGGCAAGTTCGACTGTAAGAAAGCGTGAAGTCGCTCCACTCATCGTTACATTCAAAAAGCTAAATAGGACAACAATACCGCCGACAAGTCCATAAATGCCATAATCATCTACACCAAGTGCATTTAACACGATCCGTGATGTATATAGTGATACAATCATGGACAGCAACATACGTGCATAAAGTGCCACTGTATTCTTGAATATTTTTTTATTATTTACGGACGATGTCTTATTCATAGCAAGCTTATGATCTTCCTAATACAGACGGAATGTATCTTTTTATTAAGGTTGTCGCAAAATAGCATATTGCAACAATGAGTGCAAATTCCAATATGGTCCAACTGTAGTTTACAAGATGTAACTTATTGCGCACGATCCAGAATGTATCTACAAATAATATATGTAGCCCCAATAATGCCAAACTGTTAATTCCACACCAAATCAATATTTTATCCAATGGAATAAGTTTCAGCTTTCTCGAATTAAAATATGAATTGATAAACCAATAAAAATTCATAATAAAAACCATTGAAAGCAACAATAGATGCAATGGAAAATTGTTTGATTTTAAGTCAACGTAAGAGGGAAATAGAACGATGAAAACAATGGCGATAATAAGCAAGAATAATGAGTATATCGGTGAAACCTTCATGCCGTACCATTTGTTCCGCATGAAGCAAAAACCAAGATGGTAATAAATCAAGGTAGACATTGTTGTGTCAATAAAATATGGCAAATCAATGTTATTAGCATTTAACCAATATCCTACTCCATATAATAATATACATAATGCGCTGATTGTTAATGCTTTATTGTAGGGGTGATTTTATGTATCAATAAATAAACGAATGAAACCTCGAACAAACAAATTAAAAACCAAATTACATGAAATAAAATAAAAGAGTTTTCATCACCGAGAAAACCATCAAACATACTCGTTACAGGGAGCGAGATCGCTTTTGCCCAATTATGAGTTTCGTTAAGTTTCAAAACGAACAAATATGCGAACAACAAAAAGGCAAAAAAGGCCCAAGGAATCAGTAATTGTCTGGTCTTTTTTGCAAAAAACTCTCTCAAACTGATTGGACGAAAGAAACAGCCTGACACAAAAAAGAAAAGGGGCATGTGAAAACTGTAAATAACGGTTTTCAACATGTAAGGGATTTGTATATGACCAAGGATGACCAATAAAATTCCTCCCCCTTTCAATATGTCAAAGGAGACAATCCGATTAGAGTCTACCATCTACAACGTTTTTTTCAAAGATAGCTTTAACATCGAATATGACGTGTTGAGCATTTAGTAACGTTTTTACATCAAAGCCTATAAACTGTTCGTGTGCTACAGCTATAATTGCCGCATCGAATTTCTTATCCAAAGGATGTTGGTTCGTTACCGAGATTCCATATTCTCGCATAACTATATCAGGATTGGCCCAAGGATCATATACGGTGATATGTACGTTATACTCTCGCAAAGCATTGTAAATATCTATAACCTTTGTGTTCCGCACATCAGGACAGTTTTCTTTAAAAGTAAACCCTAATATGAGGATATGAGAGTTGAGCACCTGTATTCCTTTCTTCAGCATCAATTTCGCAACTTGGTTGGCCACATATTCCCCCATACCGTCGTTCATTCGGCGACCGGCTAAGATTATCTCAGGATTATAACCGTGACGTTGTGCACATTGAGCCAAATAATACGGATCAACTCCAATGCAATGGCCTCCAACCAGCCCAGGCTTAAATGGCAGGAAATTCCATTTGGTAGAAGCTGCTTCCAGTACATCCTGTGTATCAATGCCCATTTTAGTAAATATCTTGGATAGCTCATTCACAAATGCGATATTGATATCACGCTGTGAGTTTTCTATTACTTTGGCTGCTTCCGCTACTTTCATCGTAGGAGCGAGATGTGTACCGGCGGTAATTACAGAAGCATATACCTCATTTACTTTCTTACCTATTTCAGGCGTAGAACCGGAAGTAACCTTTTTGATTTTTTCTACTGTATGAAGTTTATCTCCCGGATTTATACGTTCAGGGCTATAGCCAGCAAAGAAATCTTCATTAAATTTCAATCCGGACACTTTTTCCACAACCGGGATACATTCGTCTTCTGTAACACCTGGATAAACAGTAGATTCATACACCACAATATCCCCTTTGGAGATTACCTTACCAACAGTTGTGCTGGCACCGTAAAGCGGAGTCAAATCCGGATTGTTGTTTTTGTCTACCGGAGTGGGAACGGCAACTACATAAAAATTGTAATCACGGATTTCCTCTATATTGGCAGTACACTTAAAACCATTGGCAAGGGCAGATTGGAGTAGTTCATCTGACACTTCGAGTGTCGCATCATGACCTGCCATCAAAGCAGTCACACGAGCTTGGTTCATGTCAAAACCTATCGTTTTATACTTTGTCGAGAAAAGACGAGCCAAAGGGAGCCCTACGTAACCAAGACCAATTACGCAAATTTTAGTTTCATTCATAATTTCATCTGTTATTATTACTTTAAATATTCTTCCAATACCATTTGACAGCCTCTTTCAAACCGTCACGCATACTGTATTGAGGATTGTAACCTAAAAGGGATTTTGCTTTATCAATACATGCCAAGGAATGGGGAATATCCCCCAAGCGGTTGGGACCATGAATTATTTTCACGTTGGCAATTTCGGGGTCAAATTCACTCAAAAATTCTTTCAAGTAACCGACCAACTGGTTTAATGTGGTGCGTTCTCCGAAAGCAGTATTGTATACTTGGTTGGTTGCATTCGGATTTGTCGTGGTCATAGCCAGCATGTTCATTTGAATCACATTGTCTATATAAGTAAAATCGCGGCTATATTCACCATCTCCGTTAATGACAGGACTCTCATGAGCCATGAATTTCTTAACGAACAAAGGAATCACCGCAGCATATGCCCCGAATGGATCTTGACGACGACCGAAAACATTGAAATATCGTAAGCCGATACATTCCATTCCATAGGTTTTGGCAAACACATCGGCGTAAAGCTCGTTTACATACTTTGTTATGGCATAAGGCGAAAGCGGTTTACCAATCACATCTTCTACTTTGGGAAGAGACTGACTGTCTCCATATGTAGAAGAACTTGCTGCATATATAAAACGCTTTACATTGGCATCGCGAGCGGCTGTCAGCATATTTAAGAATCCCGATATATTAGTTTCATTTGTAGTTATAGGATCTTTGATAGAACGTGGAACTGAGCCTAATGCTCCTTCATGCATAACGTAATCTACATTTTCTACAGCTTTCTTACAATCGTTCAGATTCCGTATATCTCCTACGATAAGTTTAAACTTATTCGGATATCGTTGTAGAAATGGAAAAATGTTTTCAGGTTTACCTGTGGAAAAATTATCCAAACAGATTACATCATAGTCGTGAGCCAATAAATACTCACATAAATTGGAGCCGATGAATCCCGCTCCACCAGTAACTAAAACTTTTGTTAATGACATATGGATTGTTGTTTTATGTTGAAGTTGCAAGCCTATTGCTTGATAGGGGTGTAATGATTTATTTTAAGACTGGTTTGGATAAAAGAGAGATTGTGTGTATCTGCTCCAAGTCGATTGTTACAATTTCCATTGAATTCCAGCCTGTTGGATTTTTTTGTATGTATTTTATGCAAATCCACCTAGAGAGAAAAAGTTAAACAGAATCTACAGGTCTTAATAACCGATAATTATAATCTATTTAAACTATAACAGTCTGACTATCAATTAAACAGTTTTGTATATTTTTTGTAATACTCGTACAAATGAACTTTTGAAATATATTGTAATTGTGAATGTCCGTTCCTATATGAGTAATAGCCTTTTCTTTTAATAGCAGCATGGCTTTTTTCTTAATCCGGTTGCCATACATACCCGCTATTGACGGAAGATTGAACTGAAACTTCACTCCCATGTCTTTTAATTGTTGATAATCCGACTCACCCATATAAACATACCGTTCCGGATGGGCAAGAATGGGATAATAGCCTTTAGCCTTGATGCGGAGCAGAATGTTGTTCAATCCCATCGGAGGGTTAAAGTAGGAGGTTTCCACCAGTAGATGGTCACCGCTTTCACCCAAGGGCAGCAGATCGTTCTTTTCCAACCGTTCCTCGAAGAGGTTGTCAAGCATGTTCTCTGAGGCCAGATGCAGTTTTATCGGACCGCTATAGGTGGCTTGAAGTTCAGCGTAACGCTCCCGGAGGTGCAGTGTGGTGTTGGGCATATCTTCCATGATATGCGGTGTAAGCCATACGGATTTTATGCCCAACTCTTCATACAGGCGCAGTATTTCCAATGCTTCTTCCATCGTCTGCACACCGTCGTCCACACCCGGCAGAATGTGCGAGTGACAGTCGGTAAAATTCTTGAATATACCGCTATCTTTCAGCGATATACGTTTCCTGAATGGCCACACAATGATACGAGTATTTTTATATAAAACATTTTATTTTTTTTAATTAATAATCATCCATTTATCCCCACCCTGTTTTCCGTCGGAACCTTAGTGGTATCCTGAGCCGTAACCGTAGTGATAACCATATCGATAGCCATAACGGTATCCATAGCGACCGCCACTTCCCTCGGTCCCGTTCAAGATCAGGGACATGTTCTTGTATTTTTTCTCCTCGTAGATTTTCTCCAATTCAGCAAGCATACTCCGTTCAAGTAATCCTGCACGAACTACGAAAACGGTACGGTCGGCCAGTTTCTCAATAATTTGCGTGTCGGCCACCAGTTCAACGGGCGGACAGTCGATCAGCACATAGTCATATTGCTCCCTTACAGTATCGATTGTCTGCTTTAACCGCTCGTCGAACAATAATTCCGTTGGGTTAGGAGGAATCGTTCCCACGGGTAGTATATCCATAGATTTATGTTTCGGATCGGGTACGATGATCTCATCCAGATTATCGATACGACCTCCCAGATAGTCGCTCAATCCCTTGTCAGGAGAGTCGATATAGGATGATGCAGAGGCGTGGCGCAGGTCTCCGTCGATTACCAGCACTTTTTTTCCTTTGATGGCAAGGCTCACGGCGATGTTCATGGTCAGAAACGATTTGCCGCTGCCCGGATTGAATGAGGTCATGATGATGACATTCGAAGTCTTGTCCTTGCCGGTCATAAATTCCAGGTTGGTACGCAATACGCGGAATGCCTCGTTGATGATGTCACGGTTGCCCTCCTTGACGATAACGGCCTTGACTTCCTGCGGTTTCTTTCCTAATATCCCTTTTTTCTTTCTTGTGAACAGCGGAATTTCACCGATGAACGGTATAGTCAGGTTTTCCAGGTCTTTCCTTCCCCGTACACGGGTATTCATATTCTCGCGCATGAAGATAATGACTATCGGAATGAGCAGCCCCAGAGCGAATGCGACCATAAAGATATTTTTATGCACAGGGGATGTCGGCAACATGCTGCCGTGTGGCGGGGTAACAATGCGGGTATTATAAGCCGTGAACGCCTGTGAGAGTTCGTTCTCTTCACGCTTTTGCAACAGGAATAGGTAAAGAGCTTCCTTTACCTTCTGTTGGCGCTCCACCGAAAGCAGGTACTTGGCCTGTGTTGGGTTGGCCGCTATACGTGATGTCGTCTGTTGCTCCGTCTGCCGCAAACTTTTTATCTGCGAATTCAAGGTCACTATCTGATTGTCGATAGATCTGATTATCGCCCCACGCATGGATGCCAGAGCCTGATCCATATCCACGACCAGCGGATTTTCCGTGCTGCTGTTCGCAACCAGACTGTTGCGCTGCAACAGTTGCTTGTTGTATTCGGCAATCTGCGATTCAATATTGGCGCTTTCAATGCCGGAGTTGGCCGGAAGCAGTTGGGTACGGTTGGCATCGTTGGCTAAATAGTTCCGGATGTAACGGGTCATATAAAGCTGGTTGTTCAGGGACAGGATCTGCGCGTTGGCCGCACTGCTTTGAGCCATATACATACTCGATGCCGCCTGCACGTCGGGCAACAGATGTTCTGACTTGTAAGAGGAGATATCCTCGTCCACATTTCCCAGTTCCCGTTCGATTACGCCCAGACGCTCGTTGATGAACATTGAGGTGCTGACAGCGATCTGGTTTTTGTCCTTCACCCAATTCTCGTTATAAACGGAAATCAACATGCTCAATACATCTTCTGCCCGCTGTGTGGAGTTATCCTTGAATGACAAGTCTATGACTGACGCTTTCTCGCTGTTCAATGAAACGGACAGATTGGACGAGCAGGAGTTGACGGCGTTATACAGACTGGATTTGCCTACATATAATGTATATGCCTCGCCTTTCACGTAATTGGGTGTTGTATGGATAATGATTTTTCCCAATGGCGTAGTGATGGAGTCGAGCAAGCTTCCCTTTACGTCCTTTTCTTCAAGATCTGTCCCGTTACGTATAAAGTCGGATAGGTATAACGTACCGTCCGGCTGTATTTCCAACGTAAAACCGGCTGATTCATTCTCAGGCAAGTCATTTATCGTTACATCCACCGGTAATGTCAGTCCATAGGCTACCTGACGGTGGAATTTTCCCCGAACGAAGTAATTCATATCCAGACGCAACCGTTTAACCACTTCGGTCATTAAAGACGGTGATCGAAAGGTGATGAGTTCGTTATTCACATTTGTACCGGATTGAAACAGCCCGAACTCCGAGAAGGATTCCAAATCCGAGGAGACCGACTTGCCTTTGGAATCCTCTTTGATCAATACCGAAGCGGTACGTGTATATACGGCAGGAGTGCGTAACAGATAGGCAGTAGCGGCACCGATCGTTACCGCTAAAGACAAGACGAACCACTTCCATCTTGCGAGGCACAGGTATAACAGGTCCTGTATTCGCAGGAAATCATCCTGCTGCCCCGGTTTTATATTCTTTTGATTTACGGTCATCATATCTGATTCTATATTATTTTACAATCAACACGGTAATGGTCGTCAGCAACGAGGCCAATGACATCCAGAAAGAGGCTGAGCGGACGTTATTGCCGTTGACGGTCGCCTGCCGTGCTTTCATTGAGTTGGGTTCCACATAAACGATATCGTTCTGCTGCAAATAATACACAGGAGAGGCATAAAGGTCATATCCCGAATTCAGGTTGACCTGATACAGGGTTTTTTTCCCGTTTTCCTCCCGTTGTACCAGCACGTTTTCCCGTTTCCCATAGACGGTAAGGTCCCCGGCCATGCTTAAGGCCTCCAAAAGTGTCAGCTTGTCCTTTTCGATATTGAAACGTCCGGGGGTGGCAACCTCGCCCAACACTGAAACGGTCAGGTTCATAAACTCCACTGTAACAACGGGGTCTTTCACGAGATTCTTTGAAACCAATTCCTCTTTTATATACGAGGCGATCTCCGCGCGTGTCATTCCTGCCACATGGATATGTCCCAGCACAGGAAAATCAATATCCCCATCCTTATTTATTGTATATCCTGATATTCCCTGACTATTGGATGTACCTGATGTCGTACCAATCTGTCGGGATATGATCGGAAGGTTGAAAAGGTTCATTAATAAGGGGTCTTTGCTGTTGACCTGTATGGAAATCTTGTCTTCTGGACGTATCCGGATTTCCAGCGGGTTCAAGACTTGCTCTGCGGTACCCCGTTTCAGGTCCGTGAAATAAGCGACTTTCGGTGTGGCACATGATCCCAATAGAAAGGCCACGGTTAATAAGGATAAAATGTATCTGATTTTCATATTTATTGATTTTTATTTGTTGGTTTTCTGTTCCGATTGAAGTTGTGCGATAGATTTTGTCAGCCTGATGTTGGCGAGAGTCCATATCAATATATCACCCAAAACGATCCAGTTCACATTGAGATAAAGGGACAGAAGAATATTGAGCAGTATGAATATAGTTGACACGGAAACAATGATGATCATGGTATTGCGCTGCTTTATTCCGAGAGCAAGCAGCTTATGGTGGATATGGTTCTTGTCCGGCAGGAACGGGTTCTTTCCGTTGCGTACCCGATGCAGGTAAACCCTGACCACGTCACAGCATGGAACCAGCAAGGGTGAGAAGGCCAGCACCATCGGATGTACATTTCCTGTATTATCGTCTAGTCCGCACATGGTCAGTTTGAGACTGAGGAAACAGAGCATCATGCCGATGGTCAAACTGCCTGTGTCGCCCATGAAGATCTTCCTTCCGTGTTTGGCGTTCCCGAAAACATTGTAATAGAAGAATGGTACCAACACTCCCAATGTGGCAAACGCCAGCATGGCATAAACATACTGATGGAGCATAAAGAAAGTCAGTCCATAAAATAGGCAGGCGATACTGCATAGCCCGGAAGCCAGCCCGTCAATGCCGTCAATCAGGTTGATGGCATTGATGATGAAGACCACGATCAGGATGGTCAGGGGATATCCTAACCATAACGGCACCGCATGGATGCCCAGAACACCGTATAGGTTGTTGATATATACCCCACCGGCAATAAGCATCACGCCGCACAGAATCTGGATGACAAACTTGGCACGATAACGGATACCGATCAGGTCATCGGCCATGCCAACCAGATATAGTACCATGATGGAGCAGAAAGCAAAAGCCAAAGAGCACACGTCGTTCCCGATTTCGGACAATATCTCCGAATGTCCCAGCACCATATTGATTCCTAGCAACAGGGCTATGGTGAAAAACACTACCGGCTTGAATGCGATACCACCCAATCGGGGCACCGCACAATGATGTACCTTCCGCTCATCGGGAAAGTCGAACAATTTCTTACGGAAAGCGATTAGCAGAATCTGGGGAATGACGATACCCGCACAGAGAACACAAAGCAAAAATGCCAGTGAACAATTTACAATCCAAAAATACATATATTCAAATATTATTTTATTTGTGTAAGGCCACGAGGAAGGGGAACTTCATCATCTCCTTTTTGTGTCATCTCTCAAAATTTGTCACAATCGGAATCATTGATGACTTCAATCAAATCGGGATGAACTTCTACCGATATACCCATAATCCCTTCAAGCATCACAACCACCCGGCGGCGACGTTTTCCTTTCACCCGCATGAATACGCCCTTTACTCCATTGAACTTGCCACCGTAAATACATATGTGGGTACCTTTCCGTATGTCAATCTCTTCCGGTTTATAATAAATAGTGTTTTCTTCATACTGCGAGGCAATCTTGATAAAGCTCTCCATTTGCTTATCCGGCACCACGATATATTTCAGTCCCGTGCTTTTCTCCCACATCATGAATTGTAAGAAATTATATTTTTTTTTGAAATCCGTGATCTGTTTTCGGGAAGCATGCACGAAGACGAGATTCGGGATGACTGGTACAAGCCTTTTGGATTTCACTCCGTGATAGACCCTTACGGCATAGTGTTTCGGTATGAAATACTCTAGACCATCCTTGCCTTTGAGCATCTCTTCCGCCTTTTTCTCGTTTTTATAAGCGCTCATGGCGAACCATTGGATTCTAGTTAGATCTTCCCTTGTGGTTATGGGAGTACTCATTCGTCGTGTGTTTTTTAGTTATTACGGCAGGTCAAGATATACCCATAGTTCATCCCAACTTATGTATTGGTCTGTATTATAGTAATTTATGTCTTTTTTGGCTGTCATATCAACCATTCATGCCGTCTTTTATCTTGCCGCATTCCTATTTTTCTCCATAAGAGAAATAGAGGACATAAATATTTAACATATATAATTGATTTACAGGGATTATTCGCTGTAAATACAATCTAGTTTACTCAACATTTGTTATGTAACCACGACATTTAACGAGGTGGCTATTAAGGTTTTTCTTTGTTTTATGCTATTATGTTCAATAATTTATGTATTTTTGCATATTCAAAACATTTCTCTTATGGAGAAAACCGTCATTTATTCAATCTTTTTCAAGCAAGAATTTTGTACTTTCACGGGGCTTTTTCCTTTCTGAATCCATCTTGTCATACAACTGAAAGTATAGGGTATATACTTGTTCATTATATTCCTATGGCATTCGTATAGGAAATTTCTCCTATTTTCGGTGTTTCTCTTTCTGAGAGAAA
>NZ_KV804296.1:0-4640 GCF_001811315.1 Bacteroides sp. HMSC067B03
ATTACTCACCCTTATGGGCGCACACCGTCTTGGCAAAGGTCACTTCCACGCCGTAGGGCGTAACCATTTGGCGGTACGGGAGTTTCCGGGTAATACCCCGGTACAAGTCGTTGCCAGCCGCATACTTCACGGTGTCAGCGGTTTGTGCGTTTGCCGCACACACGCCCAGCAAGAGGGCGAACAATCCAAAAATCTGTTTCATTGTCAATTGAAATTTTAACGGTTGATAAAATGGTTATTGTTGTTTGGCATACAGCATGACTTTATAGCCTGCTTTCAGCTTCACTTTCACGGTTCGGAACTTCTTGGCGAGGTAGCCGGACGTTCCTTGCAGCAATCCCCTTGTCACGTCCATAGCCACCTGCTGCCCGGCACTTTGGGCAAAGGAAATGCTTGTACCCAGCCCGCTTCCGATATTCGCCATAGCTTCGTTGAACGCTTCCTGCTCCATAGAGGACGGGACGGAAAGCCCCTTTTGCCCGTCCGTGTCGAACACGGCGAGTTCCACCGGGATGATGTTGCCAGCGTACTCAATCGAGGACACCAGTATGTCGAGCCGTTCGCCCTGCACCTTTGCCGTCCCCGCCACAAGGGTATTCTTCGGCACAACGATATTTCCCGCCTGCATGGGTTCGAGCAGCCGTAGTTTCACCGCCTGCCCGTCCACCAGCGTTTGGTCTTGGTGTATGCAGGCGGCTACCGTGTTCTTTCCCATAGCGTACCCTGTGCCTACCGCCGTGTTGAAGCCGTAGTTTCGTGGCTGGCTGTAAACCCGGATGAAATCGGCATCGCTCATGGGCTGCCGCAATCCCGAAACGGTCGTTTCCCGGATAGCCTGCACCGCCACCGCATCCGGCTTGCGTTCAATGCCGCCCGTTACCGGGACTTGTGCGACTTGTCCCTGCCCGCCGTTCATGTACCTTGCCGCCAGCTCGTAGGACTTTTCCAAGAGAGCCATTTGGTCGTCAGCCGTAGGCGTGGCGTTCTGCTGCTGTTTCAGTCGGTCGGTCAGTTCCGCCACCTGCCGTTTCAATTCCTCTTTTTCCTCGTCCACAGGGGGCGTTTCGTAGAACGTACTTAACTGGCGGTTGATGTCCCGGTAAGCCGCCCTTGAAGAAGCACCGCCGCCCCTTTGTGGCTTCGGATCTTCTTCCGGCATCAGATTGATTTCCTCTTGTGGTTCTTCCGTATCATCGTCCAGCGTGAAACCGAAGTCCTGCAAGGATTGTATCTTGTCCTGCTGTTTGCGGTTTGTCACCGCCTGCTCGTAAGCCTTTTGCTTGTCGGCTATAATCCCGTCCTCTGCGGGCAGGGGTATGTCGGCATTGAAGCCGCCCACGCTTTCCACATTCACGTCCTCTTTGCCGGAGGGTGCGAATATCAGGTACATGCACCCTGCAAAGGCAAGGAACATCAGCGGGAAGACTATCATTTTCCTGCGCTGCTGCACCTGCTGCGGGGTAAGTTCCCGTTTGGGTTTATTTTCCTTTTTCGGCTTCCCGTCCGCCTGCTGTGCGGTCGTGCCGTTCTCATTCTTCTGTACTTCTTTCATATTGCGGTCTGTTTAACGGGTTGATACTTTTGGTTGTGTCATTGCCGTGCAACGGCAGTTGTCTGATGTGTTCTATTTGCAGCCTTTGCCCGTCCCGTTTCCCGATATTGTAGATTGATGAAACGGTGATGTAGATAGACAAGCCGCCGAAAAAGAAGAACATCAGGAGGATAACCGCCAGCCTTTTGCCCGGCGTAATCCGTCCGCACATTCGGCGCAGGCGGTCGTCCGCCCAGTCCCGCACCTTTTCGATGTGGTTTCGTTTTCTCTCCATAAGGCTATCTTTTAATGGTCTGCAAATCCTTGTTCTCGGTAATGGTGAACGCTTCGATGATGAAGCCGTGCGGGTTGTTGTCGCTCCGTGTGGCGTTAAGCAACCGGCACGAGGTGACAAGGCTTCGCACCGTCAGGCTGCTTTCCCGGACAATCAACTGGCGGGCATACGTGTTCACCTTGTAGGGGTACTGGTCGAAGTCGCACTTCACGCTGTCAATCTCCACCGTCTGCGTGACGTTTCCGGAAATCACCCGGTTGTAGTAGCCCTTTTCCGCCAAGTCCTTGTAATAGTTGAAAGCGGTCTTGTCGGCGAGAAACAACGAGCGTTTGATGTTGCTTTCGATAGCGTCCTTGTCGGGTGAGAGCGTGAAGAAAAGTTCGTGGAAACGCCGCACGTGCGACTTGGCTTCCACGGGTCTGTTCTGTGCCATGTCCTGCGAGAGTGCCAGCATCAGGCTTTTGCCGTTGTCGAGGACGTATATCTTCTGCCGCTGCTTTTCGGCGAAGCTGTACGAGTTCCACACGGCAAAGCCCGTCACCAGTGCGCACAGGCAGATGAATACCAGCGCAAAGAGCCGGATTTGCCGGAAACTCGTTTCGATGTTCGTTAATGACTTAAATTCCATATACTAAATATTGATGTTGGTTATTTGAGTAGTTTCCCGGTTACTTTCCCGCTTGCCGCACCGACCGCAGCCCCGGCGATTGAACCAGCCCGTGCCACGTTGCGGTTATAGGCAGACGTACCGCCAGCCGACACTATCCAGCTTGCCACCGTTGGAATGGTGAAGTAGCCCACGATGCCGATAATCATAAAGATTATATACACGGTGCTGCTCCCGTCCGGGATGAAATCCGGGTCTGAAAGCTGCTCGATGTCTTTTTGGAGCATCAGGGTTTGTATGCGTGCCAGCACGCTGCTGAACAAGTCCGACACGGGCAGCCACAGGTAAATGGAGATATAGCGTGAAATCCACCGGGTCAGCGTGCTTTGGAAACCGTCATAGACGGAAATCGCAAACGCCAGCGGACCCAGTATGCTTAACACGATTAGGAAGAACGTGCGCAGCGTGTCTATAATCAGCCCCGCCGCCTGAAAGAGCATTTCCAATAACTCCCTGAACCAGTCCCGTACGGACTTCTTTATATTATAAGCCGTCCTGTCCATGTACATGCCCGTCATAGTCACCATGTCGGAGGGCGACCAGCCCAGTTCTTCCAGTTGTCGGTCAAATTCCTCGTCCGATGCGAGGTAAGCCGTTTCGGGGCTTCGCATCAGGGCTTCATATTCCAGTCGGTCTTTCTGCGCCCGGTACTCGTTCATGTCGAAAGTCTGCGTTTCCATAAGCTGGTTGCACCCTTTCACCACTGGCGACAGCACCGTGTTGATAGTCCCCAGCACGAAAGTTGGAAAAAACATGATGCACAGCCCCAGCGCAAAGGGACGCAGGAGCGGGTACACGTCTATGGGTTCGGCACGTGCGAGCGACTGCCACACTTTGGCGGCTACATAGAACAAAGCTCCCAGCCCGGCTATCCCTTTGGCTACCCCCGTCATGTTGCTGCACAAGGGCATCATTTCATCGTACAGCACCCGCAACACTTGGTGCAGGTTGTCAAAATCCACCGCTGCTAATAACATAGGCATACCGATTTATATGTTACCAGTAGCGTTCATCCGCCGAGCCGTAGAGAGCCAGCACCCGGTCGGTGTCGTTCTTCTTCTTCGCCCGCAGGTAGGACACGGATATGTTCTTTCGGGTGTAGTAGTTCACGAGGTTGCGGTAGTTGAGCAGGCTTTTATAGGCGTTGTTGATTACCGCCAGCCTTTCGGCATCCGTCAGCGACATGCCCGTCACGTTCACTACATTCTTCAAGTCCTGCAACACGTCCGCACTTTCGGAGAGCAGCTTTGCGTACCCGGCTGAAATGGCGGTGAGTTCATCCGGCGTGTAGTTCGGGTCTGCCAGCATGTTCTGATAATTTCGCACGTAGATTTCGGATATTTCCGCCACCAGTTCAATGGACTTCTTCACCTTGATGCCGCCCTTGACAACATCGTGTACCGCTTTGAGCGCATCGTAATATTTTTTACCCTGCTGGAAAATCTTCTGCGCTTCCATGAAGCCGTCCAGCGTGTTCTTGGCAGTGGTGGAAGTCTGCACTATCTGCTTGGTGGTGTTGATGATGCCCTGCGCCAAGTTGCCGGGGTCTGACACCACCCACTGTGCGGATGCCTTGCCGATGAAGCAAAGGCACACCGCCATAAGGAGAATTGTTCTTTTCATTATCTTTTGTTTTCAGGGTTTGTAACTCGTTTGTATTCGCCGCCGGGCATGAGCGTTATCCGGTCGGTCTTTTTGTCATAGGTGAACTGTATGCGGAAGCCCGTTTCGATGAACAGGCAGCCGTTCCGTTCTGTTACCGGGTAAGCCGTTTCCAGTATTCTGCCCCTGACATTCGCTTTCCGGGTGACGGTGTATCTGCCGCCCGTTTCCGAGAGTGTGAAAGCCGGGTGTCCCCTGACGTGTACCCAATAGCCCTGCATCCTTTCCAGCTCCTTGCTTCCGCTGTCCTCGCAGCCCGCCAGCAGGCAGGCGGACAATAGCGTGTATATCAGATTGTCAATCCATTTCATGTTCCTAATTTTTAAGTTGTTGATGATTGGGGATTTCTTTTGCTTTCTGCAAGCCGCTTGATAGCCAGTTCAAGGTTGCCGTCCAGCTTGTCGGCGAGGGCGAACAGTTCCATTTTCTCGCTTTCCTCGGTCGTGTACGTGTAGGCTAAGCACCCAGCGCCTTGTCATATTTCT